>JAGBQU010000273.1 GCA_017632755.1 Lachnospiraceae bacterium | reverse complement strand
GCAAAACAATAGCTTGAATGGAGAGCAATTATATGAGATACTTTTAAAGCGGTATCACCTGCAGATGGAGATGGCATCGGCAGGTTATGTCATGGGTATCGCCACCGTGTCGGATACACAGGAGGGCTTTGACCGCCTGGCGTATGCATTGCATGAGATCGATCGTGAGATTCGGATGGTGGATGTGGTGGCAGGATAGTCCGAGCGTTTGGATAATTTGCAAAGGCCGCTCGTCTCCATGCCGATGCACAAGGCCTGTGACATGGAGATGGAGAGCCGCGAGATAGAGCAGGCACAGGGGTGTGTATGCGGAGAGTTTTTGTATCTGTATCCGCCGGGGATCCCTATGATCGCGCCCGGTGAGATACTCACCAAAGAATTGATCGGACAGATCCTTTCCTGCAAAAAGCTTGGTCTGCCCCTGCAGGGAATCAAGGATTATGCGGGAAGATCGATCCGCGTGATCCGGCAACAGTAAAGTAATATAACGAGAGGATATCGTAATGAGAAAGACGAAGATTATTTGTACTATCGGACCAGCATCGGAGAGCGAGGAAAGACTCAGAGAGCTCATGCTTGTGGGGATGAATGTGGCACGTTTCAATTTTTCACATGGTACGCATGAGGAACAGAAGAATAAGCTCGCGAGAGTGATCAAGGTCAGCAATGAGCTGGGCCTTCCTGTCGCAACGCTTTTGGATACAAAGGGACCGGAGATCAGACTTCGCGATTTTGAGGGCGGCAGCGCGTTTCTGAATGCCGGCGATCTCTTTGTCCTGACCACGGAGGAGGTTATGGGGACAGCTTCAAGGGCCTCCATTACCTACAAAGAACTCAAAAATGATGTCAGGATCGGGACAACCATTTTGATCGACGACGGAAAGATTGAGATGGTGGTGGAAAAGATTCAGGGTGAGGATATCTCTTGCCGCGTTCTCAATGGTGGAAAGGTGTCGAACCACAAGGGGATCAATGTTCCCGGCGTGGTACTCTCCATGCCGTACATCAGCGACGTGGACAGGGAGGATATCATCTTCTGCGCGAAAATGGGATATGATTTTCTGGCAGCTTCCTTTGCAAGGACGAAAGATGATATTTTACAGGTGAGAGAAATCCTTGATGCACATAATTCCACTGCGAAGGTGATCGCCAAGATCGAGAATATGCAGGGTATCGAGAATATTGATGAGATCCTGGAGGTCTCTGACGGCATCATGGTGGCAAGAGGTGACATGGGTGTGGAGATTCCGCTTGAAGAAGTGCCGGTGCTCCAAAAGGAGATGATCAAAAAGGCTGTCATGAAAGGAAAGCATGTTATCACGGCCACGCAGATGCTCGAATCCATGATCCATAATCCCAGACCGACAAGAGCTGAGACCGCGGATGTGGCAAATGCCATCTATGACGGCACGACAGCCATCATGTTATCCGGCGAGAGTGCTGCCGGAGATTACCCGATCGAAGCGGTTCGCACAATGTCCAAGATCGCCGAGAGGACGGAGCAGGATATCGATTATAACAATCGATTAAAGAAGATAGCGGATAACGGAAGCTGCGATATCACATCAGCGATATCACACGCAACCTGTACGACAGCCATGGATCTGGGCGCAGCGGCGATCATCACCGTCACCATGTCGGGCGTTACCGCAAATATGATCTCGCGCTATAAGCCATCCTGTCCGATCATTGGCTGCAGTGTCAATCCGAGAGTCTGCAGGCAACTGAATCTCAGCTGGGGCATCACCCCGATCCTGATCAACAAGGAAGTCAATGCGGAGGATCTGTTTGAGTCGGCAGCAAGAGCTGCAGAAAAATCCGGCATTGTCAAAAAGGGAGACATCGCCGTTCTGACTGCGGGGCTTCCGCTTGGAACTTCGGGCACGACGAACATGATCCGTGTGATCGAGATCTGATCGTTTTAAAGCATAAATGCTCGCGCGGTCGCGTGCTTTGTGGTACAATAGAGTAAAGGAATGCAGTATGGGAAAAATTTTTTGCTTGATGGGCAAAAGTTCTACCGGCAAGGATACGATCTTTAAAAAGCTGACGGAGGATCCGTCCTTAAATCTTCACACGATCGTCTCCTATACAACCCGTCCGATCCGGGATGGTGAGTTGGAGGGAAAAGAGTATTTTTTCGTGGATGAGGCGCGGCTTGAGCAGCTTTCTGCGGCCGGACGGGTGATCGAACAAAGAGCCTATCAGACATTTCACGGAATATGGAAATATTTTACTGCGGATGACGGTCAGATCGATCTGAAAAACAAGAGTTATCTGATCATCGGCACGCCCGAATCCTATCGAGGGATACGGGAATATTTTGGCCGGGACAACGTTGTGGCGCTGCTGATCACCCTCGATGATGGGGAGCGGTTGCAGCGGGCGCTTGACAGGGAGAAGATGCAGGAGAAACCCCGGTATGAAGAGATGTGCCGCAGATTCCTGTCCGACGCACAGGATTTTTCCGCAGAGAAGATCAGGGAAGCCGGAATCGAGCGATCGTTTGAGAACAACGATCTGGCACACTGTCTTGCACAGATCCGGGAATATATCCTCGGGGAGGATACGGATTGATCTGTGCGGTGGGCAGACCGGAAAGGTGGGTGGCCGATGGACATTAAGGTGAATCAGGCGCAGCAGGTAAATATGGTGGAGACACCACAGCAGAGTACACAGACCGACGGCACCTTCAAATTCATGCTGGCGAGCAATATCGCAGAGCAGGATCTTCAAAACAGATTGACGATGATGCTGGAGGAGATCGTCCAGCAAGGAAATAAAATAGGCAAAAGAACCGATATTAAGGATATGAAGAAATATCGTACCCTGATCAAGACGTTCTTCAACGAGGTCATTACAAGAAGCCACGAATTTACAAGGGAGAACTTCCTTGACAGACGTGGCAGGCACAGGGTGTATGGCATTATCCGTCTGGTGGATCAGACACTGGATGATCTGGCAAAGGAACTCGTCAGCGACGAGAAGGATCACATCGCGATCCTGAGCAAGATCGACGAGATCAGAGGTCTGATACTGGACATCTTTACTTGATCAGAGAAAGTTTGATACGGGATACGTTTATTTGACGGGAAAGGGGTGGAAGTATGGCAGGTTTTCAGGACATCATCGGACAGGAACAGATAGTGACCCACTTCAAAAATGCATTGCGCTCCGGGCAGGTGGCTCATGCATACATTATCAACGGCGAGAGAAGTTCCGGAAAGGAGTTTGTGGCAAATGTATTTGCCACAGCACTTCAGTGTGAAGCGGACGGGGAGAGACCCTGCGGCGAATGTTTAAGCTGCAAGCAGGCAAAAACAAAGAATCATCCCGACATCATCAATGTGATGCACGATAAGCCCAACACGATCGGTGTTGACGATATCCGTGCCAAGATCAACAATGACATTGCCATCAAACCCTACAGTGGTCCCTATAAGATCTATATCATGAATGAGAGCGAAAAAATGACGGTTCAGGCACAGAATGCCCTGCTCAAGACATTGGAAGAGCCGCCTGCATACGCGGTCATTTTGTTGCTCACCACCAATCTGGACACACTGCTTCCGACGGTTATAAGCCGTTGCGTGACGCTTAACATGCGCCCGGTAAAGGACGAGCTGGTGAAGGAATATCTGATGAATGAGGTGCAGGTGCCCGAGTACAAGGCAGATGTGTGCGTTGCATTTGCGCGCGGTAATCTGGGAAGGGCGAAAGCGCTTGCTGCCAGCGAAGAGTTTGACAATATCAAGCGGGAGGCCGTGACGCTGCTCAAGTATATCAAGGATATGGAAATTCACGAGATCATCACTGCGATCAAAAAGATCAAGGATTATCAGTTTGATATCAACGATTATCTGGATATTTTGGGTGTTTGGTACCGCGATGTGCTGCTCTTTAAGGCGACGCATGATGCGAACCACTTGATTTTCAGGGATGAGATACAGTATATTAAAAAAGTGGCGGATCAGTCCGCCTATGATGGGATTGAGACCATCATAGACGCGCTTGAGAAAGCCAAAGCAAGATTGAAGGCAAACGTTAATTTTGATCTTACGATGGAATTACTTTTGCTGACGATAAAGGAGAACTAGAATGACAAAAGTAATAGGAGTGAGATTCCGGGTTGCCGGCAAGGTATATTTTTTTGATCCCCTTAAGTTTCAGATCCGCAAAGGTGACCATGTGATCGTGGAGACGGCAAGAGGAGTGGAATTCGGCACCGCGGTCAGTGATATTAAGGAAGTGAAGGATGAGGAGATCACACAGCCGCTTAAACCGGTGCTCCGCATCGCCACCAAGGAGGATGAAAAACACGAGGCAGACAATTATGAAAAAGAGCGCAAGGCCTTTGAGATCTGCCTTCAAAAGATAGAAAAGCACAAGCTTCAGATGAAGCTCATCGAGGCAGAGTATACATTTGACAACAATAAGCGTCTGTTTTATTTTACCGCAGACGGGCGTATTGATTTTCGTGAGCTGGTCAAGGATCTGGCGTCGGTGTTCCGTACCAGGATCGAGCTGCGGCAGATCGGTGTCCGCGACGAGACAAAGATCCTGGGAGGGATCGGGATCTGCGGCAGACCGCTATGCTGCCACTCTTATCTTTCCGAGTTTATCCCGGTTTCCATCAAGATGGCGAAGGAGCAGAATCTCTCCCTCAATCCGACAAAGATCTCGGGTGTGTGCGGCAGACTGATGTGCTGCTTAAAGAATGAGGAAG
>JAGBQU010000272.1 GCA_017632755.1 Lachnospiraceae bacterium | reverse complement strand
GATATGACGCTGGTATTTGGCCCGATGTATCATCTGTTTTCCTTCGAAGATAAGCTGAAAGCATTATCGGAAGCGAAGAGAGTGACGAGAAGAGGCGGCTATATCTTAGTTGCATATGTGATGAATGAGTATGGTGTGATCACATTCGCTTTTAAGGAGGGGAATATCAGATCTTGTATGGACAAAAACATGCTGACCGAGGATTTTCACTGTGTCACAAAACCGGAAGATCTGTATGACTATGTGAGGCTGGAAGATATCGAGAGGTTACATGCGGCGGCGCAGCTTGACCGCGTTAAGATCATTGCGGCAGACGGTGCTGCAAACTATATCCGTCCCACCTTAAAGGAGATGGATGATCAGACTTTTTCCCTGTTCATGGAGTATCATCTGGCCACCTACGAGAGACCGGAACTGCTTGGTGCAAGCGCGCACACGGTGGACATTCTGCAAAAACGTTAGCCGTATTTGACAAAAACTTTATTTCAGATAAAATAAGAGTAATCGATATAAAAAGGAGAGGTATAAATATGTTGAATGGAAATAAAAAAAAGACAGACATCCCTTACGATGAAACGGTTTATCCGGACGGAAAAAAAGGTTTCCCGATCGGAAGGCTGATCGGCGGGATCGTCATCGGCATTGTCGTGGCGGTGGCTCTTTTGGGAAGCTTTTATTCCTTAAAGGAAAATGAGTATGCCGTCGTTACCACCTTCGGCACACCTTCCGTTGTGGAGGAGTCCGGTATCCATCTTAAGATCCCCCTTGTGCAGAAGCTTGCCATTGTTCCGAAGACCATCAACGGCTTCATGATCGGATCGGATGAGGAAGGGCGGTACATCCCTTCCCAATCTTTCATGATCACGAGAGATTATAATTTTGTAAATGTGGATTTTTATGTAGAATATCGTGTCACGGAACCTACAAGGTACCTGTATGCATCCGAAAATCCGGTGGATATTTTAAAGAACCTGACACAGAGTTACATCAGGGACACCATCGGACTCTATGATGTGGACAGCGTGATCACGACCGGAAAGAGCGAGATCCAGGCATCGATCAAGGAGAAGATCATCTCCCGTCTCGATGTAGAGGACATCGGCATCCAGCTGGTCAACATCACCATTCAGGATGCAGAACCTCCGACCACGGAGGTCATCAACGCATTTAAAAATGTGGAGAATGCCAAGCAGGGAAAGGAAACCTCTATCAATAAGGCAAATCAGAAGCGAAACGAGGAGATTCCGGCTGCAAGAGCTGCAGTGGATGAGACATTAAAGACAGCGCAGGCGACCGCCGAAGAGAGAGTGAACGAGGCCAGAGGACAGGTCGCACGTCTGAACGAGCTATATAACGAATATCAAAAATATCCCCTGATCACCAAGCAACGTATGTTCTATGAGACGATGGAGGATATCCTTCCGGATATGAAGATCGTGATTGAAAAGAGCGACGGGACAACACAGACCATGCTGCCGCTCGAGTCCTTTGCGGGCACGGATTTTGGCACGGTTTCGGGTGTGGCTGCGGATACAACCTCCGGAGCGCAGGCTGAAGAGGCAGATGAGCAGAGCACGCAGGAATAGTTTTGAACAGCCTGCAGGTAATGATTGCAGGACATATATGCAAAGTGCGAGAGTAATCTTTCACATAGAGACTGGATTGAAAATGCATGTAGTTGGAATTAAGTAGTAGAACGGAGAGAAAAGAAAATGAAAAAGAAATCAACTATCATCTGGGTGATCGTGATCGCCCTGGCGCTCCTGTTTGTCTGGGAGTCTTCCATGGTCGTTACCTATCCGAATGAATTTGCTGTGATCAAGCAGTTCGGAAAAATCGTGGATATTCGGCAGAAGCCGGGACTGAGTGTAAAGATCCCTCTGATCCAGAAGGCAGAAAAAATAGAAAATGAAGTGCTGCTTTATGACCTTGCCGTCAGCGATGTCATGACTAAGGATAAAAAATCCATGATCGCCGACTGCTTCGTGCTCTGGCGTATCACGGATCCGCAAAAGTATACACAGACACTGAGCGCGCAAAAGAGCAATGCAGAGTACCGTATCGATACGATCGTATATAACAGCCTGAAAAATGTGATCAGCAGCCTCTCTCAGGAGGAGGTCATCAGTGGACGTGACGGCGAGCTCGCACAGTCGATCAAAAATAACATCGGAACGACGCTGGAACAGTATGGGATCACGCTGCTGGCTGTGGAGACAAAGTCTCTCGATCTGCCGGATGAGAATAAGGATGCAGTGTATGAGCGTATGATCTCGGAACGAAACAATATCGCAGCTACTTATAAGGCAGAGGGAGAAGAAGAGGCAAAGGAGATCTCCAACAACACCAAGGCTGAGATCATTGTCATGCAATCCGAAGCAGATGCGAAGGCAGAGGAGACTGTTGCAAAGGGCGAGGCGGAATATATGCGGATTTTGAGCGAAGCCTACAACAATCCCGAGAAAGCGGATTTTTATCTGTTTTTACGTTCACTCGATGCAGCCAAGGCCTCGATGAGAGGAAACAACAAAACATTGATCATTGACGAGACATCGCCGATCGCTGAAATATTCTATCTGCGATGAAGCAGATGAGATGATCGCTTGATCTTTGATCGAAACCAAAAGGGGAACGCTTTTATCCGCGTTCCCCTTTTTGCGATCTTTGTTTTTATAGTATGGTCTCCAGACCCATCTTCTGTACCGTGAGCCCGCACGACTCATAGAATCGTATGGCGCTCTCGTTTTTGGACCAGACATTGAGCGTGACATTGTAACAGTCATGCTCTCTGGCAAATGCAAGGACGGCATCGTAGAGCGCTCTGCCGATATGCTGCCCCCGATAGGTTTCATCCACGCAAAGATCATCAATGTACAGTGTTTTGATATCGGTCAGGACATTGTCGTTTGGAAATTGCTTGAAGATACAGAAAGCATAGCCAAGCACCATGTCCTTCTCATCCGTGGCGACCAGAATCGGTGTCTTGTCATCGCCGATGATGCCGGCAAGCTGTTCATCGGAGTATTTCTTTGTGCCGTATTTGAAAAGATCGGGGCGTCCCTTATGGTGTACGAGACAGACCTGATAGAGCAATTTATTGATCCGTTCGATATCTTTAAGTGTTGCACGTCTGATGTTCATGTGTTCCTCCTTTTGGGCTATATGCGTTTTTTAGTAAAAGCGCGAAGTGCTTCTTGCAATTT
>JAGBQU010000271.1 GCA_017632755.1 Lachnospiraceae bacterium | reverse complement strand
TGCAGAGCAGCAGGATGGCAATAAGCTTTTTCATGGTCGTACAATGGACTTGCGCGGCAAGTATTCCTTTCTTCTCTTTGTTTTATTTTATACATTTACTATGATACATTTACTATGATAATTTGATCTCCAAAACTATTGTATTGTATCCTACAGAGTCATTTGTATTGATAATGCTTCATCACACAACGGAACTTTAGGCCTGTTCATCTTCTTCTCGATGTACTTCACCCATATAATTCTTCCAACAGTAGCAGTCATATCATTTATCTTTTCTGTCTGCATTATACCAGCCGATTACCCGATGATTGCAATAAGCTAAATACCCTTGCAGTTTTCCTTCTATGATTTTCTATCCGCGCGAAGCGAGCTGCTTTACAAGATAAGCGAATTCCTTTTTACTCTCGTCGGTAAGCTGCATCCTGTCAAGCTCCTTTGCAACTTCCGCAAGATCACTGTCACCTCTGTGCGGGCTGTTTTTCAGGATCATACCAACCTGTGCCACACAGGATGCAAAACGAAGGTCATCGCTGGAGCAATCCGTGTCCACCTTGGTCTTGACCGGATAGGTAAGAAGCTTGCTCCGGTCTCCGTCCGGCTCCTTATAGCGGATGCTGACGGCACAGTATTCATCCGCAAATTTTGTCTCCGTCTTTTGGGCGTTTTCCCCCGCATAGCGCAGCCGGGATTCCTTGCCCGCCGGAAGGATCTCATAAAGTGCTGCCACACAGTGTCCGGCACCGATCTCTCCGCCGTCCTTGGTATCATCGTTAAAATCCTCTGCGGCCATGGTCCGGTTCTCATAACCGATCAGTCTGTATCCCGCCACATTTTCCGGATTAAACTCCACCTGCAGTTTCACATCCTTGGCAACGGTAAAGAGCGTAGATCCCAGCTGTGAGACCAATACCCGGTTTGCCTCAAAGGCCGAGTCAATGTACGCATAATTGCCATTTCCCTTATCTGCGAGAAGCTCCATATTGGCATCGTTGATATTTCCCTCACCAAAGCCCAGCACCGACAAATAAACACCGCTCTCCTTTTTTTGCCCGATCAGCTCCTCCAGCCCGGACTGCGTGGTAATACCCACATTCAGATCACCGTCTGTTGCCAGCAAAACGCGATTGTTGCCGCCCTTTATAAAATACTTCTCCGCAAGGCGGTAAGCCGTCTTGATCCCCTCTCCGCCGTTTGTGGAGCCTTCTGCCTCCAGACTGTTGATCGCATTGCTGATCCTGCGGTATTCGTTTCCTTTCACACCCTCCAAAACGATCTCATCGCTTCCCGCATACGTCACGATGGAGATGCGATCTCTTTCCGTGAGATTCTCTGCCAGCATACAGAAAGACTTTTGCAAAAGGGGAAGCTTATCCTCGTCGTACATGGAGCCGGAGACATCGATCAAAAAGACCAGATTGCTTGCAGGTGCCTCGGACAGATCGATCTGCTGCGTGCGCATGCCGACCATCATCAGCTTGTGATCTTTGTTCCACGGACAGGTGTTCATCTCCGCCGTCACGGCGAAGCGGTCACCATTGTTCGGTGCCGGAATGTCATACTGAAAATAGTTGATCATCTCTTCAATGCGAACGGCATCTTCCGGGATCTCCCATGCAGCATACCCATCCGTGATCATTCTGCGCAGATTGGAATAGGATGCCGTGTCAACATCTGCCGCAAATGTGGAGAGCGGCTGTCTGGCCACGTCCGTGAATTCATTCTCATCCATATGCTGATAGGTCTCCCCTTCCTTGGGATATACATACGGATCATAATAAGGATCCCGGTACTCATCGGTGCAATAAGCCATCTCGCTTGCGCTCT
>JAGBQU010000270.1 GCA_017632755.1 Lachnospiraceae bacterium | reverse complement strand
CCACGACGCAGAAAGCGGCAATCAGCTCCGGAATGCCGAAAGGTGAAGCCATCACATTGACATCCTTCAGGCAGAAAACCACCAGCATGCCAATTATCGCCGGCGGAAGCACCTTTCCCAGATAGGCGATATATGGAGGAGTCTTCTTCCTGAAGACGATGAACGGCAGAAATCTCAGCAGTATCGTCACGATCGCCATCACGGCAACAGTCAGAGCAGCTTTCATTTTCCTGCACAAAGACACGGTCAATGCCCGCTTCTTTCAGGTCGCGCTGATTGAACACTTCCATCAGCCAGCCGCGTGCGTCTCCGTGCACCTTCGGCTCAATCACATACAGGCCCTCAATCGGACAGGGTGTGACAAGAATCTGTCCCATGTTCCGCGTTTCTCCTTATCCTTTTTTAACGTCTGATCCGGCACATGTCCGTTCGCGGGGCAATCTGCCGGATCCGACTGCAGATGCACTGCAATCAGACCATGAACTGCTCCCGGCCGCCGTACATCTTCTCATAGTATTTCTGATAATCGCCGGAGATGATCTCCTCCCACCATTCACGGTGCGTCAGATACCACTGAATGGTTTTCTCGATGCCGTCCGCGAATTTCGTTTCCGGCAGCCAGCCCAGCTCCCTGTGGATCTTGGTCGGGTCGATCGCGTAGCGCATATCGTGGCCCTTGCGGTCTGCGACATGCGTGATCAGTGATTCGGGCTTGCCGAGCTTTTCGCAGATGAGCTTCACAATGTCGATATTCTTCATCTCATTGTGGCCGCCCACATTGTAGACCTCGCCGACGGTGCCTTTGTGAATGATCAGGTCGATCGCGCGGCAGTGGTCCTCAACATAGAGCCAGTCACGCACGTTCAGGCCCTCACCGTAGACCGGGAGAGGCTTGTCCGCCAGCGCGTTGATGATCATCAGCGGAATGAGCTTCTCCGGGAAGTGATAAGGGCCGTAATTGTTGGAGCACCGTGAGATCGTCACGGGCAGGCCGTATGTCCGGTGATACGCCAGCACCAGCAGGTCAGCGCCTGCCTTGGAGCTGGAATACGGGCTGCTCGTATGGATCGGTGTCTCCTCTGTGAAGAACAGGTCGGGACGGTCAAGCGGCAGATCGCCGTAGACCTCGTCGGTCGAGACCTGATGATAGCGTGTGATGCCGTATTTCCGGCAGGCATCCATCAGCACCTGTGTGCCGAGAATATTGGTCTGCAGAAAGATCTCCGGATTTTCGATGCTGCGGTCCACATGAGACTCTGCGGCAAAATTGACAATGATGTCCGGTTTCTCCTCTTCAAAGAGCTGATAAATCGCCTGTCTGTCGCAGATATCCGCCTTTACGAAGCGGAACTGCGGGTTGTTCATGACATCTTTGAGCGTTGAAAGAGTATCCAAGCTTTTTTACATAATTGAGGAGGACAAGAGTGCCAGATTTGGACGTGAATGTCAGCTAAAAATAAGTGTTGCTGATCTTTTGCTAAAGATAAACCGGCTCGCCTTTGAGCAGTTTAATGACAAACAAATATCACAGGATGTGTTGTACCAGAATATATGTGATTATATCGAACACCATATAGATGAAGATCTCTCCCTGGACAATATTGCCAACCACTTTTTCCTTAGCAAGTTTTACATATCTCATGTTTTTAAGGACAATCTCGGAATTTCGCTGCATAAATATATAGCAAAAAAAAGGCTGCAATTGTGCAGGGATGCTATACTCAGCGGGGAATCCATGTCCTTTGCCTGTAATAATTATGGCTTTGACGACTATTCAAGCTTTTACAGAGCCTTTAAGAAAGAATTTGGCATCACACCAAGGGAACTTTCTAAAGCCGCCAAACAAAATAAATCTAATGCCCAGGCAACTCAAAAGATTATATATGACTAAAGCTTGTTAAGGCAATCAATAAGTAGTTTAAAGTAAAAGCAGGAGCATCAAAACTCCTGCTTTTTATATTGCGCTATATTGTCATTTTACTATTATTTTACACTTTGCCTTGAACTTACCATCCTTTGTAGTGACGGTAATTGTTGCCTTGCCCTTTGAAACAGCTG
>JAGBQU010000269.1 GCA_017632755.1 Lachnospiraceae bacterium | reverse complement strand
AGATCCCGACTTCGTCACACTTTATATGGGAAATATAGCCATCCTGCGGAGCATAAACCGGACGTACAATGGATGCACTTCCAAGGAGTGAAGGATCATACACCTGTTCTGCGTTTCCGCCCTGCGCTTTTACAAACTGTGCAAGCTTTTCCAGTGCCCTGCCGCTGTCGATCGCCTCGCGCAACATACGTCCGGCTTCCTTCTCGTCAGAGCAGATGCCGCATGCAAGCAACATATAAGTGCCAAGCGTCATGCATAGCTCGGTAAAATCTTCAGGACCTTCCCCGCGCAGTGTATCGATCGCCTCCCTGACCTCAAGTATATTGCCGACCGCATAGCCGAGCGGCTGATCCATGTCGGATACAACACCGATCGTCATTCTTCCGGCGCCGTTTCCAATGCGTACCATCTCGCGTGCAAGGGCAAACGAATCTTCCTCCGTCTTCATGAAAGCTCCGCTCCCGGTCTTTACATCAAGCACAATGGCATCCGCGCCGGCTGCCAGCTTTTTGCTCATGATCGAGCTGGCGATCAAGGACATCTGATCAACAGTCGCCGTCACATCGCGCAGTGCATACAGTTTTTTATCGGCAGGCGCCAGATCGGCGGTCTGCCCCATGATGGCCATACCGATCTCATTGATCTGCCGGATAAAATGATCGGTGGAGATATCGGTGCGAAAGCCGTCAAAGCTCTCCAGCTTATCGATCGTTCCTCCTGTGTGCCCGAGTCCTCTGCCGCTCATCTTGGCAATGGTAGCGCCGCAGGAGCAAACAAGGGGGATCAGTGCAAGCGAAGTCTTATCTCCCACACCGCCGGTTGAGTGTTTGTCGGCCTTCACGCCATGGATCCCGGAAAGATCGAGCATCTGTCCACTGCCTGCCATCTCCATGGTAAGCGAAAGTGTCTCGGCTTCACTCATCCCTTGAAAAAAGATCGCCATCATCATAGCAGACATCTGATAATCCGGAATCGTTCCCTTGGTGTACCCCTGCACCATAAACCGGATCTCATCCGCGTCAAGCTGCATCCCACTGCGCTTTTTCATGATCAGATCATACATCCGCATAGTAACCCCTCCTTTGTTACATCCAACGCATTTCTATTTATTTTTTAACATCACGATGATATGGTTTTTCTCCTTTTGTTCATCCATCTCCAGATAGTCCAGGCTCTTTATGAATTTTTTAAACTGGGAAAAGCCATAGCTCTTGACCGTAAAGGAGGGCACTTTTTGCTTAAGCTTGTTGCCCAGTGTGCTCAGCTCGATCCCACCTTTGCCTGCTTCGCCCACGAGAGCGCGCAGAGCCGCATCGACATTTTCTCCTTTGTTCTCGATCGTGACCAGACAGCTGCTGTTTCTCTTGATCAGCTTGATGTTTGGCAGATCCTGACAAAATGTGGACAGCTTGCTGTATCCGTAGTTTCGCACATCAAAATCAGGATACATTTTGACGAGACGACTTCCGATCTCACCGATATTCGTCTCCTCCTTGCCATTATCCTCATTTTCCGTGATGATCATGAGGATCGCCTGTTCGATCTCAGACTGTTTGCGTATGAAACCGGAATCCTCATTGTCCTCTTCCCTAAGTTCATCGTCATCACTGATATTTCCAAGATAGGTAAACTTATCACAGGCAGAGATAAATGCCTCAGGTGTCTTTGTCTCACCCATTCCAACGACATTCTTTCCCGATTCGCGCAGGCGCTGTGCGAGTCTTGTAAAATCACTGTCACTGGTCACGATGCAAAAGCCGTCAACATGATCTCCGTAGAGAATATCCATCGCATCTATGATCATAAAAGAATCTGTTGCATTTTTTCCCTTTGTGTATGCAAATTGCTGCATCGGCTGGATCGAGTGCTTGAGAAGAGTCTCCTTCCATGCCGTGGTTTCCGATCTCGTCCAGTCCCCATATAACCTCTTGATCGTCACAACCCCGTACTTGGTCAGCTCATCGATGATATTTTTTACATATTTTGCGGAAATATTATCCGAATCGATCAGCAGTGCATAGCGTTTCTCTTTTTCTTCCATTTCCTTGCTCCTTAAACATTTTCCTTGTTTCGGATTTCGAATTATTTGTGATATGGCTCATGATGTATGATCCGAAATGCACGATATATCTGTTCGCATAAGATAAGGCGCATCAACTGATGTGGAAAGGTCATGTCCGAGAAGCTCAGCCGCTCATCGGCACGCCGGAGCACTTCGGGATCTAAGCCCAGAGAACCACCGATAATAAACTGGATATGGCTCTCACCCGCTATGCCAAGCTGCTCAAGCCGCTCTGCAAAAGCGACGGAATCCATTTTTTTACCGTCTATCGCAAGCGCGATCGAATACGCATCGTCACGCCAGCTTTTTAGCAGTCTCTCAGCCTCTTTTTGGCGGATGCGCATCTCTTCCTTCTCCCCGGCATGATCCGGCGTCTTTTCATCCGCGACTTCAACGATCTCCATTT
>JAGBQU010000268.1 GCA_017632755.1 Lachnospiraceae bacterium | reverse complement strand
ATGCGCAGACCGATTACTGCTTTATCTATGAGAACGGAAACGAGTTTGCCAAAGTGCATATTGACGGCACGCAGGAAGTGCTGGGGTGCTTCCGCAATATATCGCCGAGAAAGGTATTTACAGATTAGCGAGAATCTGATAAACTGTGCAAAATACTTCTGGAAAATCACATAAAAAAAAGAAAATGGAGGATAAGAAATGGGTCAGATTATAGGCGAAGGCATTACTTTTGATGATGTGCTCCTGGTACCGAGCTATTCACAGGTTATTCCGAATCAGGTGGATCTTTCCACATACCTGACAAAGAAGATAAAGCTCAACATTCCCATGATGAGTGCCGGCATGGACACCGTGACCGAACACAGAATGGCGATCGCGATGGCCAGACAGGGCGGGATCGGTATCATTCATAAGAATATGTCGATCGAAGCGCAGGCGGAAGAGGTGGACAAGGTGAAGCGTTCCGAGAACGGTGTCATCACGGATCCGTTTTCATTGACTCCGGAGCATACACTCAGGGACGCAGATGAACTGATGGCCAAGTTCCGCATTTCGGGCGTGCCGATCACGGAAGGCAGAAAGCTTGTAGGTATCATTACGAATCGTGATCTGAAGTTCGAGACCGATTTCGGCAAGAAGATCAAAGAATGCATGACGAGTGAAGGTCTGATCACTGCGAAGGAGGGTATCACGCTTGAGCAGGCGAAACAGATTCTGGCCAAGGCGAGAAAAGAGAAACTTCCGATCGTGGATGATGATTTTAATCTGAAGGGTCTTATCACAATTAAAGATATCGAAAAGACGATCAAATATCCGCTCTCCGCAAAAGATGAACAGGGACGACTCCTGTGCGGTGCCGCTGTCGGCATTACGGCAAACGTTCTGGAAAGAACCAAGGCACTTGTGGAGGCTAAGGTGGATGTGATCGTTCTGGATTCCGCACACGGGCATTCTGAGAATGTGCTTCGTTGTGTCAGGATGATCAAAGAAAACTATCCGAATCTGCAGATCATTGCCGGAAACGTGGCTACCGGTGAAGGTACCCGTGCTTTGATCGAAGCAGGCGCAGATGCAGTCAAGGTCGGCATCGGACCAGGTTCGATCTGTACCACCCGTGTTGTTGCTGGAATCGGTGTACCGCAGATCACAGCGATCATGGATGCGTATGCGGTTGCAAAGGAATATGGAATCCCCATCATTGCAGACGGCGGCATCAAGTATTCGGGCGATATGACAAAGGCGATCGCAGCCGGTGGTAATGTATGTATGATGGGAAGCATGTTTGCCGGATGTGATGAGTCTCCCGGAACCTTTGAATTGTTCCAGGGAAGAAAATACAAAGTTTACCGCGGTATGGGCTCCATCGCAGCAATGGAAAACGGAAGCAAGGACCGTTATTTCCAGGCGGATGCCAAGAAACTGGTTCCGGAAGGTGTGGAAGGTCGCGTGGCTTACAAGGGAACGGTGGAGGACACCGTCTTCCAGCTCATGGGAGGGCTCCGTTCCGGAATGGGTTATTGCGGAACCGCATCCATCGAGGAGTTAAAACAGAACGGAAGATTTGTGAAGATTTCAGCTGCTTCCTTAAAGGAAAGTCATCCGCATGACATTCATATCACGAAAGAGGCACCGAATTACAGTGTAGATGAGTAAGGAAGGATCATGAGATATTATATTACGGATCAGATGCGAAATGCTGTCGAGGGAAAGGGTATCGGCTGGTATACCCTTTCCATTGTTGCGCTTAGCATCATGGCGAATGTTTCGATGCTGGCGTTTCGTTCCATTTACGGTATCAACGACGGCTCATATGGGTATAATCTGTTGCTGTTTGCGGAATGGTGCTATGTCATTCCCTATTACAGTACGATCTTGATCGCACAGATCATCTTTGGCAAGGAATGTCCGAATCCGAGGATCCGGACAAAGGTGACGATCGGACTAAAGAGAGCACACCTGTACTTCGGCCAGTTCTTTGCGGAACTGTTTGTTGCCGCAGGTCTTTTTGTCATTGGAAGCGTAGCGTTTGTGGGTGTCACCTATCTGTTTATGTTTTCGGATCACTCGATCGAGCTTTGGGTGATCGGAGATTTCCTCTTAAAGGGTCTTTACGCGGTGCCGCTCTGGATCACAGGCGTCTCGATCTCGCACATGCTATTTTATATATGCCCCAAAAAGAGGCTCGCGTACAGCTCCTTTATCTGCTTTGTGGTGGCACTTCCGAGGGTTGTCATGTTGTTTGCTGCACAGCCCTTTGAGATCCGTCCGCTTATCTGGATCAGGGAACATGTGCTTTTGACACCGCGGTTTAATGAACTGCCGTATTTTTACACCATTAATCTGCCGCAGATCATAGTGATGAGTCTGCTTTACACCATTCTGACCTGTGCGGTCGGTGTGGCTGTGTATTACAAAAGAGAGTACTGAGCGGGATCCCCTCTTGTGTCAGGAAGGGGAACTGTGAAAGAAAACAGGGTGTGACTATGCAGGATTTGTTTGAAGTAAGTGAATTGAAAACAGTGCAGGACCGGTGGTGTGCTCTGGGTAATTTTTTTGCATGTTGCCTGGATGGCACGGGGAAAAGGATCACGGAGATGTCCGGCTGTGAGCAGGATATTCCCAAGATCGAAGCGGTTCTGGATGAGGATCAGCTTTATTATCTGTTTGAGCGTGTCAGTGAGAGCAGTCTGGAAGACCAGATCATTGATGATACCAGGTATGGTAATTTCAAGGTCGGGGCTGTTTCCTACAAGCTGGAGGGGAAGGCTGTTTTGTGCTGGCTGGTGTGCTATGTGCTCAGGGAAGATGCATATGACAAATGTAGCAACGCATTGCAGGATATAAGTTCCAAAACGACGGAGGAGACCGTCGAGGAGTGCATTGATCTGCTCCGCGTATTGTTCGGACAATTGATCAATGACAGATATCAGCTTGTACATGCCAGAGAGAAGTTCCGCAAGACCCGATAGTCTGCTACCGAGATGGAGAAGAATTTAAAGCGCGCGGAGGCTTTGACACAGACCGTGCAGCTTCTTGAGAGTGACAGACCTTTCGAAGCGGTCTGCATTCGGATGCTGGAGGTTGTCGGAAAATATCTGGATATCAGTAGCACACAGCTTCTGCAGATCTCGCCGGACGGCAAGACCGTGGATGTGATCGGAGAGTGGCTGGGAGAAGGCATTGTCTCCATTTTTGATCATACAAAGGGAATCGAGAGACCGCCCGTCATCAAGGGAGATAAGCCGGTCTTTATATCAAAAGATACGATCATCAGCAAGGAGGCGAAGGCGTTCCTTGAACAGGTCTTTGACCGTGCGTTTATCGCCATGCCTTTGTTTGCAAATGGAAATGTGGTCATGTACTGGTGCCTGAATGAATGCAGGCATGAGCGCATGTGGAGTCTGAGTGACATCCACTTTGTCAATGACGTGACGAAAGTGATGCAGAGCATTCTGACAAAGAGGATCCAGAAATATTCACTCGCCAGCTCTTATGCCAGTCTGCAGGCGATCCTGGACAATGTGGGCAGTGCGATCTATGTCAAGGATATTGACACGAATCAGCTCCTGTTTGCCAACAAAGTCCTGCGACAGGAATTTGAGCGCGAACTCAAGGAAGGGACGATGGAAGAAGTATTAAATTCCGCGGACAGCCTTGGAAGAGAGGGGTATTTTGAGATCAATTATGCGGATCGAAACCGCTGGTACGATCTGCTTGTTCACAAGATCACCTGGGTGGACGGCAGAGAGGTTTCCCTCTGCGCCATGTTTGATATTACCGATAAAAAGATCTATCAAAGAAAGATCGAACAGCAGGCATACACGGATTTCCTTACCGGGTTGTACAACCGTATGTGCTTTGAACGGGATCTGGCCGGAGAGATCGACCGCGCTAAGGTCAAAGGCGCAACGGGTGCACTGCTGTATCTGGATCTGGATGACTTTAAACATATCAATGACGGTCTGGGACACCAGTACGGAGATGTGTTGCTAAAGGCGATCTCCAGCAGCTTAAAGAGAGTATCCGGGATCGAGGATTATTGTTATCGCATCGGTGGAGATGAATTTGTCATTATCATCCCTTCCTCGGGGTATGCACAGTATGACCGCATCATAAGAGAGATCAAGCATATCTTTTCAAAGCCATGGTTTTTAAAGGATGCAGATTACTACTGCACGATGAGCATGGGTGTTGTGGAATTTCCGGGTGAAGGAGAGAGCGTACAGGATTTGATCAAAAAGGCAGACATCGCCATGTATGAGGCCAAAAAATCAGGCAAGAATCGTCTGGCACATTACTCTGATGACCTCAGCCGCGAATCCAACAAACGTCTTGATATGGAAAAAAATATGCGTGATGCGACATGCACCGGCTATGAGGAATTTGAGGTCTACTATCAGCCTATCGTAGATGTCACGGATAAGCCCAGATGTACAGGCGCAGAGGCACTGATCCGCTGGAATTCATCAACGCTTGGCTTTATCCCACCGTCGGATTTCATTCCTCTGGCCGAATACCTTGGACTGATCAATCCGATCGGAAATCATGTGATGAGAAGTGCCTGTGCTGCCTGCAAGAGGTGGAACGATCTGGGCAAAAGAGATTATAAGGTCAATGTGAACCTTTCCGTGGTACAGCTCTTGCAGACGGATATCGTCGAGAGTGTACAGCAGGCTCTGGACGAGACGGGGTTAAATCCGCACAATCTGACATTGGAGGTGACGGAAAGCCTTGCGATCAATGATATGGAGCGCATGAAGGACATTCTCAACCGGATCCGTGCACTTGGCGTACGGATCGCGCTGGATGATTTCGGTACAGGCTATTCTTCGCTAAACCACATCCGGGAGATCCCATTGGACGTTATCAAGGTGGATCAGAACTTTGTGCGTGATCTGGCGGAGGATACCTATTCCAGATCCTTTATCCGCATGGTTGGAGAACTTGCGGATGCCATCGGGGTCAATGTCTGTGTGGAGGGAATCGAGACAAAGAGTCAGTTTGAAGTGCTGGAAGGAATGCGCGTGCAGTTGATCCAGGGATATTATTTTGATAAACCGATGCCGTTTAAGGATTTTGAACGGAAGTATGTGATTGCAAAGTGATACGATAATAAATGATTGAGGTGAAGATATGGGAAAAGAAATGGAAGTTGAGGCAACAGAGGAAAAGGCGGTTGTCTCCAGAAACTTTATCGAACAGGAGATAGATAAGGATCTGGCAGAGGGGGTCTATGACAACGTTCATACGAGATTTCCGCCGGAACCGAACGGATATCTGCATATCGGGCATGCCAAGAGCATTCTGCTCAACTATGGGCTTGCCAAGCAGTATGGCGGCAAGTTCAATATGCGTTTCGATGACACCAATCCGACGAAGGAAAAGATGGAGTTTGTCGAGTCAATCAAAGAGGACATCAAATGGCTTGGCGCTGACTGGGAAGATCGTCTTTTCTTTGCATCCGATTATTTTGATCAGATGTATGAGGCGGCTGTAAAGCTGATCCGCAAAGGGAAGGCTTATGTCTCGGATCTGTCTGCAGACGAGATCAGAGAATATAGGGGAACGCTCACCGAACCGGGAAAACAGGATCCGTATTCGGACAGGAGCGTGGAGGAGAATCTTGCCCTGTTTGAGGATATGAAAAACGGAAAATACCGCGACGGAGAAAAGGTGCTCCGCGCAAGGATAGATATGAATTCCCCGAATATCAATATGAGGGATCCCGTTATTTATCGTGTAGCTCATATGACGCATCACAATACCGGGGATAAATGGTGTATCTATCCGATGTATGATTTTGCCCACCCGATCGAGGATGCGATCGAGGGTATCACGCACTCCATCTGTACCTTGGAGTTCGAGGATCACAGACCGCTGTATGACTGGGTGGTGAGAGAGCTTGAGTATCCGAATCCGCCCAGGCAGATTGAGTTTGCAAAGCTGTATCTGACCAATGTGGTGACGGGTAAGCGTTATATCAAAAAGCTGGTGGAGGAAGGCATTGTGGACGGTTGGGACGATCCGCGTCTCGTATCCATAGCAGCCCTTCGCCGCCGTGGATTCACACCGGAATCGCTCAAGCTCTTTGTGGAGCTTTGCGGGGTGTCCAAGGCCAATTCTTCCGTGGACTATGCGATGCTGGAGTATTGCGTCAGGGAGGATCTGAAACTCAAAAAACCGAGAATGATGGCAGTGCTCGATCCGATCAAGCTTGTCATCGACAACTATCCCGAAGGACAGACCGAAATGCTCGAGGCAGCCAACAACATGGAGAATCCCGAGCTTGGAAGTCATCAGATCCCGTTTTCGAGGGAACTCTACATCGAGCGTGAGGACTTTATGGAGGAGCCGCCCAAAAAGTATTTCCGGTTGTTCCCGGGCAATGAAGTGCGTCTGATGCACGCCTATTTTGTAAAATGCGAGAGCTTTATCAAGGATGCGGACGGCAGAGTCACAGAGGTACACTGCACCTATGATCCGGCGACAAAGGCCGGCAGCGGATTTAATGAGAGAAAAGTCAAAGGAACGATCCACTGGGTGCCTGCCGCTGAGGCGGTCAAGGCCGAGGTGCGGTTATATGAAAACATTGTGGATGAGGAAAAGGGTGTCTACAACAAGGAGGATGGCAGTCTGAATCTGAATCCCAATTCACTCACGGTCTGCAAGGACTGTATGCTGGAACCGGCACTGAAGGATGCAAAGCCGTGTGAGAGCTTCCAGTTTGTAAGAAACGGTTTCTTCTGTGTCGACAGCAGGGATTCTGCGCAGGATCATCTGGTGTTTAACCGTATTGTTTCACTCAAGAGCTCTTTCAAACTGCCAAAATAAAAACACGGGGGGAGTACCATGGGACTTTTATCTGGACTGGAACAACTTGGATTGGGTAATTTAGAAAAAACGGATGTGTTTGAGAAAAAAGAGCAAGTCTTTTCGGATACAACAAAAGCAGAGCCGGTGCGGGATGCGGTCTCTCTGGAGGCGGAGCTTTTGTTTGAAAAAACGCTCACTTGCCCGGCATGCGGAAAGAATTTCAAGCAAAAGGTCGTCAGAAGCAATAAATTCCGGTTGATGGATACGGATCTGGATCTGCGCCCGCGTTATGAACATATCGATCCGCTCAAATACGATGTGATTCTTTGTACACACTGTGGATATGCTGCAATCGGACGATATTTTGCATATATCACCGATAAACAGTCCAAACAGATCAAGGAAAGCATCACATATACGTTTCGAGGGGTAGAAGAAAACGGGGAGATCTACACCTATGAGGAGGCACTTGTCCGTTATAAGCTGGCTTTGGCAACGGCCATTGTCCGGCACAGCAAGGACAGTGAGAAGGCATTTATCTGCCTGAAAGCGGGCTGGCTGGTACGCGGTATGGCAGAGCAGCTTGACCCTGAGGAGCCGGATTATCAGGAGAAGAAAAAGATGCTGGAAGACGAGGAGAGCGAGTTCCTGCGAAATGCGATGGACGGTCTGATTATGGCTCGTCAGCAGGAAAACTATCCGATCTGCGGTATGGAAAAATACACGGTGGAGT
>JAGBQU010000267.1 GCA_017632755.1 Lachnospiraceae bacterium | reverse complement strand
GTGGAAAAGCAGTGAGATATACAACCGTGAGGCATGGAAACGGGAGCGGATGCATATACTATGTAAGATATGCGGGCGACCGATCCCGGGTCTGATGGGTGTCGGATCCGGTCTTGACCGTGGTGTCCGAGGTAAAAACAGAAAACGGAGAGTTTGAAATCATGATAGAAATTTTAAAAGCGATCTTATTCGGAATCGTGGAGGGTATTACGGAGTGGCTTCCGATCAGCAGTACGGGACATATGATCCTGCTCGATGAGTTTGTGCAGCTGAATGTGAGCAAGGATTTTATGGATATGTTCCTTGTTGTTATCCAGCTCGGAGCCATACTGGCGGTCGTGGTCTTATTTTTCTCAAAGATATTCCCTTTTAACTTTGTGAAGGAAAAAGGTCCCTTCCTTCGGAAGGATGTATGGGTTTTGTGGTTTAAGATCCTTGTCGCCTGTGTGCCGGCAGCCATCATCGGATTGTTGTTTGACGATGTCTTTGAGGCACTCTTTTACAACTATGTGACAGTGGCAGCGATGCTCATTTTGTTCGGTATCCTTTTTATCATCATCGAAAAGCGCAATCAAAACAGGAAACCCAAGGTCAAAGCACTGTCTGAGATCACCTATACGACGGCACTTCTGATCGGTGTGTTCCAACTCATCGCAGCCATCTTTCCGGGCACTTCGCGTTCGGGTGCGACGATCCTGGGCGCTCTGCTCATCGGTGTATCCAGAACGGTGGCGGCAGAGTTTACCTTCTTTTTGGCGATTCCGGTCATGTTGGGAGCATCCCTGTTAAAGATCGTCAAATTCGGCTTTGCGTTTTCCGGTCAGGAGCTTATGATCCTTTTGATCGGTATGATCGTTGCCTTTATCGTGTCGATTCTGGTCATCCGCTTTCTGATGGATTATATCAGAAAACACAACTTCATTGTGTTCGGTTGGTACCGGATCGTTCTGGGTGTGATCGTGTTTATCTACTTCATTGCGAAAAACTTTTAAAAAGTACATTTTACTGCATAATTATTTATTTTATTACATTGCAAATGTTGACATACTTAGAAAAATGCGGTAAACTCATGTGGTATAAAACCATAACTTATGAGAAATGTTACATATTATTAACATTCGGATGTGAAGGGAGATATGAAAATGGCAGAGGCAAAAGCAAAGGCAATTGCAAAACCGGTTGCAGCAAAAGCTGCTGAGGTTAAAACTGTAGAGGAAAAAGCGGCAGAGAAGCCGGTTGAAGCAAAGGCTGAGAAGAAAGTAGCAACGAAGAAGACTACAGCAAAGGCTGCAGAGAAGAAAGCTCCGGCTAAGAAGGCTACAACAGCTGCAAAGAAGACTACGGCAACAAAGAAAGCTGATACTAAAGCAGTTGTTAATTTCCAGCTCGCCGGCAAATCATACACAACAGAAGATCTTGTAAAGATCGCAAAGGATGTATGGGTATATGACTTAAACAAGGATCTTAAGGATTTCAAGTCTGTTGAGTTATATGTTAAGCCCGAGGAGAGCGCAGCATACTATGTTGTGAATGAAGAAGTTACAGGTTGCTTCGGAATCTAATCTTTGGATATTTTATATAATAGCATGTAAGAGGGAGAGAACCAGAGGTTCTCTCTTTTTTTTGGCAATAGGAAATTGCGCGAGGATGCCGCAAGCGGCATCCTTTCTTGTTATATTGTTTATACTTTTTTTCGATTTTCCTTGTTGACAATGCGAAGAGTGAGTGATAATCTAGGTACAGAACAAAGTTAGCACTCATTAAACGCGAGTGCTAACAGACTGAGATAAAGAGGTGAGTGGATGCAGTTAGATGAGCGCAAAATGAAAATCCTGCAGGCGATCGTGCGCAATTATCTCGAAACCGGTGAGCCGGTGGGAAGCCGCACCATTTCCAAGTATACGGATCTGAATCTGAGTTCTGCGACCATTCGCAATGAGATGGCAGACTTAGAGGAACTGGGATATATCATCCAGCCACATACCTCAGCGGGAAGGATTCCGTCCGACAAAGGATATCGTCTCTACGTGGACACGATGATGCGCGAAAAGGAGAACGAGGTGCAGCGCATGCAGGAGATGCTGCTTGAGAAGGAAGAAAAGATGGAGAACCTTCTCAAGAAGGTGGCGAAGGTTCTGGCAGCCAACACCAACTATGCAACCATGATCTCCGCACCGACGGTGAGAGGCAACAAACTCAAGTTCATTCAGCTCTCTCACGTGGATGACCGACAGCTGGTGGCGGTGGTCGTGATCGAGGGAAACATCATCAAGAATTCGATCCTCAATGTGGATGAAGAGATCAGCGATGAGACACTGCTGAAGCTGAACATCCTGCTCAATACACATCTCAACGGCCTGGCGATCGATCAGATCAATCTGGCAATGATCACATTGCTCAAACAGCAGGCAGGGATACACAGCCGGATCGTCGGAGAGGTCATTGACGCTGTCGCAGACGCGATCCGCGGGGATGAGGATCTGGAGATCTACACATCCGGTGCGAACAACATTTTTAGATATCCGGAGCTTTCCGATCAGCAGAAGGCGAGCGATATCATAAATACCTTTGAGGAAAAGCAGTTGCTTTCCGCACTCGTCGCAGATACGCAGCAGACGGGTGAGGATCACGATATTCAGGTATATATCGGCGATGAGTCCAATGTCGCTGCCATGAAAGACTGTTCCGTGGTCACCGCGACATACGAGCTCGGGGAAGGAATGAGAGGTACGATCGGGATCGTCGGACCAAAGAGAATGGATTATGAAAAAGTCGTTGACGCTTTGAAGAATTTAAAGAGTCAACTGGACACACTATATAAGGTTACCTAAAAGGGAGGATGCACGGTGACAAAGAAAAACGAAAATCTGGATGAAATGAAAAAGACGGATAAAGCCGTAGACGAAAAAGAAACCGCAGCTGGCGAAGATACTTTGCAAAAAGGCGACGGAAACGGTGCCGATACACAAGTCGGCAGAGAAACGGATGCAAAAGACGGCGCACAGAGCGCGGCGGAGCAGGGCACAGGTAAAGATCCGGGGGCGGATGCGAAGGACTCCGGAAAGCCGACGAAAGGTAAGGACAAAGCGGATAAGAAAAAGGATAAGGATAAGTCGAAAGAGCGTATTGCCGAGCTTGAGGATAAAGTAAAACGTCAGATGGCAGAGTTTGACAACTTCCGCAAGCGCACGGAGAAGGAGAAAGCCCAGATGTTTGAGGTGGGTGCCAAGAGTGTGGTTGAGAAGATCCTTCCGGTGGTCGACAATTTTGAGAGAGGTCTTACGACCGTTCCCGAGGATGAGAATTCCAAGGCTTTTGTGGACGGCATGAAGATGATATACAAGCAGCTGATGACGGAACTTGAGTCGATCGGAGTTGTGCCGATCGAAGCGGTCGGCAAAGAATTCAACCCGGATTTCCACAATGCGGTCATGCAGGTGGAGAGCGAGGAGTATGAGTCCGGTGTGGTTGCACAGGAGCTGCAAAAAGGATATATGTATCGCGACAGCGTGGTAAGACACAGCATGGTTGCAGTGGTACAATAAACAAAGCATTGTCATAAACGATATGAGATCATCACAAAAAGAATAATCAGGAGGAATGAATCATGGGAAAGATCATAGGTATTGACTTAGGAACTACAAACAGCTGCGTGGCAGTTATGGAAGGCGGTAAGCCCACTGTCATCGCAAATCAGGAGGGATTCCGCACAACACCGTCCATTGTCGCATTTACAAAGACGGGTGAGCGTCTGGTGGGGGAGCCTGCGAAACGTCAGGCAGTGACCAATGCGGAAAAAACGATCTCCTCTATCAAGAGAGATATGGGTACGGATGTCAAAAAGACGATCGACGACAAGAGATATTCTCCGCAGGAAATCTCCGCTATGATCCTGCAGAAGCTTAAGGCTGATGCAGAGAGCTATCTGGGCGAGAAGGTGACAGAGGCCGTGATCACTGTGCCTGCATACTTCAATGATGCACAGCGTCAGGCAACCAAGGATGCCGGAAAGATCGCAGGTCTTGATGTAAAGCGTATCATCAACGAGCCGACGGCAGCAGCACTGGCATACGGACTGGACAATGAGAAAGAGCAGAAGATCATGGTATACGATCTCGGTGGCGGTACTTTCGATGTCTCCATCATTGAGATCGGTGACGGTGTGATCGAGGTGCTTTCCACAGCCGGAGACAACAGACTCGGCGGTGATGATTTCGACCAGAAGATCACGGATTATATGCTGGCAGAGTTCAAAAAAGCGGAGGGTGTTGATCTCTCCGGAGACAAGATGGCTCTCCAGAGACTGAAGGAAGCAGCAGAGAAGGCAAAGAAGGAACTTTCTTCCGCAACTACCACAAATATTAATCTTCCGTTTATCACGGCAACCTCTGAAGGCCCGAAGCATTTTGACATGAACCTGACACGTGCCAAATTTGATGAATTGACCGTGGATCTGGTAGAGAGAACCGCAGTTCCGGTTCAGACCGCTTTAAAGGATGCAGGAATCTCTGCAAGCGAACTTGGCAAGGTGCTTCTGGTTGGTGGATCGACACGTATCCCTGCTGTACAGGATAAGGTGAAACAGCTGACAGGACATGAGCCGAGCAAAACACTTAATCCGGACGAGTGCGTGGCACTGGGTGCTTCCATCCAGGGCGGTAAACTCGCAGGTGATGCAGGCGCCGGTGAGATCCTGCTTCTCGATGTTACTCCGCTCTCACTTTCCATCGAGACAATGGGCGGTGTTGCAACCAGACTGATCGAGAGAAACACGACGATCCCTACCAAGAAGAGTCAGATCTTCTCGACGGCTGCAGATAATCAGAGCGCGGTAGATATCAATGTCGTTCAGGGTGAGAGACAGTTCGCTAAGGACAACAAGTCCCTCGGACAGTTCCGCTTAGACGGTATCGCACCTGCTCCGAGAGGAATCCCTCAGATCGAGGTAACCTTCGACATCGATGCGAACGGTATCGTAAATGTGTCCGCAAAAGACCTGGGAACAGGAAAAGAACAGCACATTACGATCACGGCCGGATCCAATATGTCCGATGCGGATATCGAGAGAGCTGTCAAGGAAGCCGCTGAGTTCGAGGCACAGGATAAGGCAAGAAAAGAGGGTATTGATGCCAGAAACGAAGCAGACAGCTTTGTATTCCAGACCGAGAAGGCACTCACGGAAGTGGGCGACAAACTCTCTGACAGCGAAAAGGCTCCCGTTGAGGCAGACCTGAATGATTTAAAGAGCTATCTGGAGAGCACAAAGGATCAGGAACTGAGTGCGGATCAGATCACAGAACTCAAGGCAAAGAAAGAGAAACTGACAAACTCTGCACAGGCGCTGTTTACCAAGATGTACGAGCAGGCACAGGCCGCAGCAGGTGCGCAGGCAGGCGGTGCAGGTCCGGACATGGGGGCACAGGCACAGGCTGATGCGGGCGCTGCAGATGATGTGGTTGACGGAGACTACAGAGAAGTATAAAATAAAGACTTGTCAGATATATAAATGATAACAGAGTACACTGTATCGGTTTTTCGGTACAGTGTACTTCTCATGGTATTAGGATAGATTAGGAGCAGGAATATGGCAGAACAAAAAAGAGACTATTACGAGGTCTTAGGCGTCGATAAAAGCGCAGACGATGCAGCGATCAAAAAAGCATATCGTAACCTCTCAAAAAAATATCATCCGGATATGAACCCGGGTGATGCCGAAGCGGAAAAACGCTTCAAGGAGGCTTCGGAGGCCTATGCGATCCTGAGCGACCCGGAGAAGAAACGCCAGTATGATCAGTTTGGCCATGCGGCATTTGAAAGCGGCGGGGCCGGCGGCTTTGGCGGC
>JAGBQU010000025.1 GCA_017632755.1 Lachnospiraceae bacterium | reverse complement strand
TGTTGTGGTTGGTGTCAATGATGATCGCGGGATTGAGCAGATCCATATCCTGATACATCTCGATCAGACGCCGCAGATCCTCGTAATGATAGTTCGGGAAGCTTCGCCCATACTGGTTTACACTGCCGCGAAGAATCGTGTGGGCAAGCGGGTTGCCGTCCGTATGAACCTCCCAGCCACGGTAGATAAAGGAGTGCGGATGCTGCGCTGCATAGACCGAATTGAGCATGACGGTCAGATCGCCGGAAGTAGGATTTTTCATTCCTGCCGGAACATCGAAACCGCTGACGGTCAGTCTGTGCTGCTGATCCTCCACGGAACGCGCTCCGATGGCCACATAGGAGAGGATATCGCTTAAGTAGCGCCAGTTTTCCGGATAGAGCATCTCGTCCGCAGAGGTCAGCCCCGATTCCTCGATGGCGCGGATATGCATCTTGCGCATCGCGATCAGTCCCTGTAAAAAGTCCGGTTTCTTTTCCGGATCCGGCTGATGCACGATCCCCTTATAGCCCTCACCGGTCGTCCGAGGCTTGTTGGTGTAGATGCGGGGGATCAGAATCAGACGATCAGAGACCTTGTCATTGAGCTTTGCCAATCTGTTGATGTAATCGCATACGGCATCCTCGTTATCTGCACTGCAGGGGCCGATGATGACCAGAAATTTGTTGGACTCTCCGGTGATCACTTTTCGGATCTCCTCGTCACGTTTTTTCTTCAGTTCCACATAAGCCGGCGGAAGCGGATATTCGTTGCGGATCTCATCCGGCGTCGGCAGTTTTTTTATAAAATCAAATCCCATAGTTTTTTGTCCTTTCGTATTTTGTTCCGTGTATTTTTGAGCAACAAGCATATTATAATACATGTGTTTTGTAAATGCAATACTTTAAAGTGATAAAGTATTTAGCGCAGCCATTTCCGAAGGACGGTCAGGTACATAAGGCAAAGAAGGATTTCACTGAGCAGAAGCCCCCACAGATAGCCTGAGATGCCATAGCGCGGAATGGCGAGAAATACAAACGACAGACGTATGAGTAGGCAAGCTGAGTTGCATAAAAAGGTGGTGCCGGCTTTCCCAAGTCCATGCAGAATGCTTCCAAGCACCGTGCCCAGATACAAGAATGGACAGATGAAGCTCATGGAGCGGATAAAGCTGCCTGCCAGCACGCTGTCAAACAATATGTTTCCCAGAGTTCGCCCTGCAAAGAAGAAAAAGGCAGTGCAGATGAAGCCGAGCAGAAGGCTGCCGGTGATGCTGCGGCGCACCGCAAGGCTGAGACGCCTGTCGTTGTGGCTCTCCTGTGATTCCGAGATATAGGGGAGAAGAAGAACCGATACGGACCCCGTGAGCGTATTTGGAAACAAAATGAGCGGGATAGCCATGCCCGTGAGCACGCCGTATATGCAAAGTACACGCTCGTTTGTAAGACCGTGGAGCAGGAGCCTGTTTGGAATATGAACGGCCTCCACGCTCTGCAAGACATTCAGGACGATCCTGTTGGCACAGAGCGGCAGCGCAAGCGTTGCTGTCTTTGCCGCGCAGGAGCAAAATGCGCGTCCTCCGTAGAAGGAAAGGCGAGTGCCCAGAGAGTGAAAGCGATACAGGATGGCCGGAAGGGTAAAGGCAAATGCGGCGATCTCACCAAGTGTCAGCCCGATCACGGAGACCGAGATCCGCACCGGCATATTTCTTTGCACACAGTATGCGTGGATCAGATATACGCTCCCTACACGGGTCAGTTGTTCGATCAGCTGCGCAGCCGAAGGGACCGCCGTGTTTTTGATCCCGTAATAATAGCCGTTGATGCAGGAATGCATACCGGCGAAGGGAATGGAAAGGGCAAAGATCCGAAGGAGCGGTTCACATCGGCTCTCCAAAAGGAATTTCCCGGCAAGGAGAGCAGCATTGTGATAAAGAAACCCGGCGGTCGGGACAGCCAGGGATAAGGAGAGAACGAGACCCGTCAGCAAAAAGCGGGAAGACGTTTTGTAATCGTGCGTGGTCGGTTCGCCTGCTACATATTTGGAGACGGCGGTCTGAATACCGGCGCTGCAGAGCGAAAACGACAAGGTCATGACAGGGGCGAGCAGCTGGTAGATCCCCATGCCTTCCTCGCCGATCGTTTTGGATAAGAAGATGCGATAAAAGAAGCCGATTATACGGCTGAGGAGTCCTGTGAGTGTCAGAAGAAATGTGCCAAACAAAAAAGGATGTTTTTTGAACATGGGATCACCCGAATCGTTTCGTTACGTATTTATATTCGACCGCGTTTGTTGACAGAACAAAAATGTAGTGCTATGATTTCTATGGTGGGAACATATTCCCTATTAATCCCACTAGATATATAGGAAAATATGAATTGAGGTGTTAGAGATGAGCAAATATATATATCTGGATAATGCAGCCACGACAAAGACCTGTCAGGAGGCTGTAGATGCCATGCTTCCGTTTTTTACGGAGGTCTACGGCAATCCAAGCACTATCTACAAGCTTGGACAGGAATGTAAAAAAGCTATCACGGACGCAAGGGAAGTGATTGCCGACTCTCTCGGAGCAAAGTCCAATGAGATTTATTTTACGGCAGGCGGCTCGGAATCCGATAACTGGGCGATCAAGGCGACGGCGGAGGCGTATCGCTGCAAGGGAAAACATATCATCACATCGAAGATCGAACATCACGCGGTCCTGCACACCTGTGAGTATCTGGAGAAGGAAGGTTATGAGATCACATATCTCGATGTCGATGCAGACGGTGTGGTTGATCTGGAACAGCTTAAGCGGGAGATCCGACCGGATACGATACTGATCTCTGTCATGTATGCGAACAATGAGATCGGGACGATCCAGCCCATCCGTGAGATCGGGCAGATCGCGCACGAGAAGGGAATCCTTTTCCACACGGATGCCGTACAGGCATATGCGCATGAGCGCATCGATGTGGATGAATGTCATATCGATATGCTCAGTGCCAGTGGTCATAAGCTGAACGGACCAAAGGGCATCGGATTTTTGTATATCCGCAAGGGTGTCAAGATCCGCTCCTTTATACATGGCGGTGCGCAGGAGAGAAGCAGAAGAGCCGGCACGGAGAATGTGCCCGGTATCGTGGGACTCGCAGCTGCGGTCAAGAGAAGTTTTTCCATGCTGGATGAGAAAGCCGAGAAAGAGCGTGCCCTGAGAGATCATTTGATCGACAGGATCTCAAAGGAGATTCCGTATGCAATACTCAACGGACACAGGTCACAGAGACTTTCGAACAATGTCAATTTCAGCTTTGAATTTATAGAGGGTGAGTCCATGCTCATCATGCTGGATATGGAGGGCATCTGTGCCTCCAGCGGCTCGGCATGTACGTCCGGATCGCTGGATCCGTCCCATGTTCTTTTGGCGATCGGACTGCCGCACGAGAAGGCTCACGGATCCATCCGCCTGACGGTGTCCGAGGAGAATACGATGGAGGAGATGGATCTTGTGGTTGACCATCTGGTCAGGATCGTTGAGCGTATGCGCGGTATGTCGCCGCTCTACGAAGATTTTATCAAAAAGTAAAGAAACGCATAGGAGGAAATATATGTATTCGGAAAAAGTGTTAGATCATTTTCAAAATCCGCGAAATGTGGGTGAGATAGAGGATGCGAGCGGTGTCGGAACCGTCGGAAATGCCAAGTGCGGGGATATCATGCGCATCTATCTGGACATCGACGAGAATCAGATCATCCGTGATGTGAAGTTTAAGACATTCGGATGCGGAGCGGCTGTGGCAACGAGTTCCATGGCGACGGAGCTGGTAAAGGGCAAAAATATACAGGAAGCCATGCAGGTGACCAACAAGGCGGTGATGGAGGCACTCGACGGACTCCCTCCGGTGAAAGTGCATTGTTCGCTGCTTGCGGAGGAAGCCATCCACGCAGCTCTGTGGGACTATGCGACCAAGAACAATATCACGATCGAAGGACTCTCGAAGCCGAAGTCCGATATCAATGAGGACGAGGAGGCTCCCGAGGAGGAGTATTGATCCGGATAAGGGTGGAAACATGGCCAAAAAAGTTGTTGTAGGTATGTCGGGCGGAGTGGATTCGTCGGTGGCAGCCTGTTTACTAAAAGATGCCGGTTACGATGTGATCGGGGTGACGATGCAGATCTGGCAGGATGAGGATCAGGATCAGGTTTCCGAGAATGGCGGATGCTGTGGGCTGAGTGCTGTTGATGACGCGAGAAGAGTGGCTGAGGCGCTGGATATCCCGTATTATGTCATGAATTTCAAGGAGATCTTCCGGGAAAAGGTGATCGATTATTTTGTCTCCGAATATCTGCATGGAAGAACACCGAACCCCTGTATCTCATGCAACCGGTATGTGAAGTGGGAGGCGCTTCTTGACAAGGCACTCGGACTGGGTGCGGACTATATCGCAACGGGACATTATGCGAGGGTCGAGATGCTTCCGAACGGAAGATACGCGATTCGCACCTCCAAGACAAGCGCCAAGGATCAGACCTATGCGCTCTACAATCTCACGCAGCGACAGCTCGCACATACACTGATGCCGGTCGGCGGGTATACAAAGGATGAGATCCGCCGGATCGCAGCAGAGCGAAAACTGCCGGTTGCCTTTAAGCCGGACAGTCAGGAGATCTGTTTTGTCCCGGATAAGGATTATGCGGGCTTCATTTCGAGGGAACTCCAAAAAGATCCCGGACAGGAGGAACGTTTGCCAAAGAAGGGTAATTTCGTCTTCCGCGACGGCACGGTCTTGGGACCGCATAAGGGGATCACACATTATACGGTGGGGCAGAGAAAGGGACTGGGACTTGCCATGGGGCATCCGGTATTTGTGACCGGGATATGTCCCGAGAGCGGTGATGTCTATATCGGGGAAAACGAGGATGTATTCTCCCGTGAACTGGTCTGTGACAGACTCAATTTTATGGCGATCGGGGATCTGGAGGAAAAGAGGCAGGTGCGCGCAAAGATCCGTTATCTGCATGCCGGATCGCCCTGCACGATCGAGAGGATCGATGAGGACCGTGTGCGCTGCTGCTTTGAAGAACCCGTGCGGGCCATAACGCCCGGACAGGCTGTCGTCTTTTATGAGGGGGAGTATGTGCTCGGTGGAGGAACGATCCTGTAAGCAGAGAGATGGCTTACGGTTTTGGGTGACAGATCTTGTCAGAGATTCTGATATTTGTATATATTTCAGCATATGTTTTCGGAGAGATCCCGTCAATGTAATTGACGGGATAATTTTTTGTGCTTCCGGCCGAACGCAGAATGTCCACTGCTTTGTTGTAGGCGATGGCTGCCTCCTGTTCGGTGGGGTAAGTACCGATCAGTGTGTTGCCGACAATGTGGATCACCGCCCGGTAGCAGGACGAATCGCCCTTTTGCGTGAGCAAAACCCCATGATAGCGGTTGATGATCTCAATATTGGAGTAGCGGAAATCCGTTTGATCGCCGTTGATAAAGCGGTAATCCCGATCGACGACCGCATAGTTTTTAATGCCATAACGGTTTAAGATATTGACCTGCATGCCATAGTCGGCCACAAACAGATGACCGCCGCGTTTCATGATCTTGTGCCTGGAATAATAAAACAGATCATCCAGATCAAAAGAGAGAAATTCATCCTTGCTAAAATAGTAATTGAAGAATTTGCGGCGGATATAAATGGGCGTGGAAAAATAAAGGTGATTGTCCCTGTAATTCAGAAGTGCAACCAGCTTTTCAAAAGGAAGATGTGCGGGAGAGTAGTTTTCGAGCGTGACCGTCTCGTCCTGCAGACAATGCTGCGCCTCCAGATAGCACAGATGTGCTTCCATGGCGGTGGGAAAGCTCTGCAGGCTGATATGGCGTCCCTGATAAGTGAGGGAACTGCGATAATAGAT
>JAGBQU010000266.1 GCA_017632755.1 Lachnospiraceae bacterium | reverse complement strand
GCTCCACAGCCGTCACGTCATGTCCTTCCTTTGCAAGCGCAAAGGAATATCTGCCCGTACCGGCTCCCACATCGAGGATCTTTGCCTGCTCCTGCCCTTCCAGACACGCATGGATATATTTTAAAGTGGTGAGAAATTCCACCTGCCCATGCCTGCTCAGCAGTCTCTTATTTTCCTCGAATTTGTTATAATACTCTTCCAGTATCCGCGTTGTTTCCATCACATTTCCTTGCGTATCCTAAATTGTTATGGCAGCCGCCGGTGGGGAGGCCGTCTCGTTCTCCAGTAATATTTTCCCTGTGCGCTCTGTATCTGTCAATGCTTTTTTCAATTTTCAACAACACACTGGTATTGACAAATCGAAATCTAGGTGATATCATTTTGATATCAACAAAAAACAAATCCCATAAGAGGATAAGAACGGAGGTTACCATTATGAGTGACAATACGAAAGAAAGAAACATGAAAGAGATCACCTTAAGCAAAAAGAAAAACGGCATGAAGGCACTGCTCCTCATCCTGCTACTCTATATTCTGGATGTGGTCGCACTGTGCTACGGGATCATGCTTGAGGAGTATTATGGAAATCATGTACTGCTGATCGTTTCCCTTGTCGTCATGGCTTTGGGCTGGATTCCGCTGTGCGGACTGAGAGTCTTAAAACCGCAGGAGGCTTTGGTTCTGACCTTGTTTGGCAAGTACATCGGCACCTTAAAAGAGGACGGCTTTTACTTTGTCAATCCCTTCTGCGCCAGCGTCAACCCTGCTGCCAGAACGAGATTAAACCAAAGCGGAGATGTGCAAAATAGTTCTCTTTCGGTAGCTACAGCCAACGGAAGCGTACAGAGTGCAGAGCCTGTGACGAATAAGATTTCCCTCAAGATCATGACACTGAACAACAGTCGTCAGAAAATCAACGACTGCCTCGGCAATCCGATCGAGATCGGGATTGCGGTTACATGGCGTATCGTTGACACGGCAAAGGCTGTTTTTAACGTGAACAACTACAAAGAATTCTTGTCTCTGCAGTGCGACAGTGCCCTCAGAAATGTGGTTCGCGTTTATCCCTACGATGTGGCACCGAATGTGGATACGACCGGTGACGGCATGGCCGACGAAGGCAGTCTTCGAGGCTCAAGCGAGATTGTTGCGGGCAGGATCCGCGATGAGATCCAGTCGCGCGTTAACGAAGCCGGTATCGAGATCGTGGAAGCACGGATTACTTATCTTGCATATGCACCGGAGATCGCAGCTGTCATGCTGCAGCGTCAACAGGCCTCTGCCATCATCGATGCCCGCAAGATGATCGTCGACGGTGCCGTAGGCATGGTGGAGATGGCTCTTGAACGCTTAAATGAGAACAATGTGGTGGAACTGGACGAGGAGCGCAAAGCCGCGATGGTATCCAATCTGCTGGTAGTACTTTGCGGAAATCATGATGCACAACCGATCGTCAATTCCGGAAGTTTGTATTAATGGAGAATATCAATGGGAGATTCAGGGAAAAAACAGGTCCCTCTCCGGCTGTCCGAAAAGCTGTATAATGCGATCGCCGCCTGGGCTGAGGATGATTTTCGTTCCGTCAACGGCCAGATCGAATATCTGTTGACAGAATGTATCCGACAACGCAAAAAAGACGGCAAATACGTTTCCGACAGATTGGACATTCCGCCGGAGCTGGATATCAAATAGGCATAAAGAGGGGAAAAACTACCTATGACAAAAAAACAGCTCGCCATCGAAACGGTGACGCGTTTAAAAAAAGAATATCCTATGACGCAGTGTACACTGGACTATGACGAAGCCTGGAAGCTTTTAGTGAGTGTCCGACTTGCCGCACAATGCACAGACGCAAGAGTCAATGTGGTTGTTGAAGATCTGTTTGCGAAATATCCGAGCGTACACGCGCTTGCACAGGCGACACCCGATGAGATCGAGTCCATCGTAAGGCCCTGCGGGCTCGGACGCAGCAAGGCGCGTGACATCAGCGCCTGCATGCGCTTGCTGGAAGAAAAATATGACGGAAAAGTGCCGGAGGATTTCGACACGCTTCTGTCCCTTCCGGGCGTCGGCAGAAAGAGCGCCAATCTCATCATGGGAGATGTCTTTGGCAAGCCTGCCATTGTGACAGACACTCACTGTATCCGCCTGTGCAACCGCATCGGACTGGTAAGAAAGATCAAAGATCCCAAAAAAGTAGAGATGGCGCTGTGGAAGCTGATCCCACCGGAAGAGAGCAACGATTTTTGCCACAGGCTGGTGGATCATGGCAGGGCAGTCTGCACCGCCCGGACGAATCCTTCCTGTGAAAAGTGCATTCTTAATGACATCTGTGGCAAGCATATTTCCAGGTAGTGTAACAGCCTGTCTGAGGCATTTTGCTCAGACAGGCTGTTTTTCATACCATATGGGCGCAGGCAGGCTGTCTGAGCCGTGCCGCATTATTTGGTATACGTTTGGTACATGGCGACATGGTCATAGATACAGCGCCAGCTGCTATGGGCATCCGCCGTGACACAGATGTATGGGATCCCCGTATCTGTCACTTCATAGCTGGCCGCACAGCTTCCCGATTCATTGACAAACCCGGTCTTGGCGCAGAGCACTTCTCCTTTTGTGTCCTTATCCTCAATGCGGCGCAAAAACCAATTGGAAATAAGAAGCCCCTCCGGATGCTGACTGGTCGCCGATGTCGTATACGTATGCGCGTTGAGGACCTCCCTGCAGATATCGTTCTCGATCGCCGCCTTTAGGATCATTGCCATATCGTAGATCGTACAATAGTGTTCCTCATCAAACAGGCCGACACAATTTGTGAAATGTGCCGTCTTTGCTAACCCCAGTTCCTTTAGTTTTTCATTCATCATGGTTGCAAAGTTTTCCTCTGATCCCGCCACATGTCTGGCAAGAGCGATCGCCGCATCTCCGCCGGACGGCAGAATCGTTCCATAGAGCAGATCTCGCACGGGGATCACCTCATCCACCTCAAATCCCACTACGCTGCAGTCATTTCGGAAAGCATAATCCGTGTCCTGTATCGTGATCGTCACCTTTTCATCCAGATCCGAGAGATGTTCAACTGCCACAAGCAGTGTCAGGATCTTGGTCATGGAAGCCGGTGCAATGATCGTATCCGCATCTCTGCGGGCGACGATCTCTCCCGTCGATCCATCGATCAGGATCACATGTCTGCTCTGCACATTCTCCTCATCGAAGACCGTAACCGTCTCCGATGATGTATGCGCCTCATACCCTGCCGCCAACAGTACATCCCCGACACGGACCATGCCCGGGTCACTCGCCGGCTTGACATCCGCATCCGTTGTGATCCTCTGTTCATCCCCGGCAGAGTCAACGACACGTGTGTCACCTTGAAGATTCTCCATCCGATCGAGTCCGGCATCTCCATCTGCCGCCTCCATATCCGTATCATTCGCCGTTTCGTACCGCTCTTCCGCTTCCGGCTGTCGATCCTGCATAGAGATTTCCTTCTGCCCAGATGGGAGTATCACACGTACTAGGGCATAGATACCGACAAGCACAAGCATCCCCGCAAGGGCAAAGATCATCATATGGCTGCGGACCCACTGCTGCCGCTCTTTTTCCCGTCTCATTTCAGCGCGACGACGTGCCGCACGGGCACATCGCATCTCTTCGTCATTTACACTTTGCAAATTATCATCCATATCATAAATCCTTTACGGGATATCCTTTTTTCTAATAAATCAACTTTGCCACAAACCTGGCGATCTTATAAATCGGACCTTCCAGCGTCTTTCTGGCATTCTTTAACTCTTTGCGGATCTCAATGTGCTGCGGACAGTGCTTTTCGCATTTTCCGCACTCCACACAATTAGAGGCAGCCGAGGATGTTTTTCGCATCGCCGTGCACATGAAATAATCAAAAAATGCGGCACGCCAACCTTCCGAGTAACGGCGGTTATACGCCGAGAATGTTCCCGGGATATCCACGTTTTTGGGACAGGGCATACAATAAGCACAGCCGGTACAGCCGACCTTCATCTTTGCATTGATCACCTTTACCACATCGGCGAGCATCTTTTCCTCGTTTGGTCCGATCTCTCCGACTGAAACATCGGAAGCCGTCTCCACATTATCCTTTACCATTTCCTCCGAATTCATACCCGAGAGCACGCATGTCACCTCGGGCTGATTCCACAACCAGCGGAATGCCCACTGTACAGGCGTATGTTTGATCGGATAAGCCGCAAAGATCTTTTTTGCCTCCTCCGGAAGAAGACTGACCAGTTTCCCTCCACGGAGTGGTTCCATGATCACGACCGGAAGGCCTTTTTGATTGGCATACTGTAACCCTCTTCGCCCGGCCTGCGAATGCTCATCCATATAGTTGTACTGGATCTGGCAGAAATCCCAATCATAGCTGTCGATCAGCTGACAGAACATATCCGTGTTTCCATGATAGGAAAAGCCCACCTGACGGATCTCTCCGCTCTTTTTCTTCTCCTCCAGCCAGTCCTCAATCCCCAGATCCCTAAGCCTGTTCCATGTCTTGATATCCGTGAGCATATGCATCAGATAATAATCGATGTGATCCGTGCGCAGACGCCGCAACTGCTCCGCAAAATACTTGTCCATGTTCTCCCTGCTCTTGATCAGATAATGGGGAAGCTTACTGGCTATGTATACTTTATCGCGGATCCCGTTTCGCTCGAGGATCTCGCCCAGCGCGGCCTCACTTCCTCCATATACATAAGCTGTGTCATAATAATTGACACCCGCCTCATACGCCGTCATAATCTCCTTTTCCGTCTTGGTGACATCAATCTTTCCTGCCGTCTGAGAAAAACGCATGCATCCGTATCCCAGAATGGAAATGTCATTTCCGTATTTGTCTTTTCTATAATTCATACTTCCTCCTGTGCCTTTTCTGGATTGCGCACATATCTGTTTTTTATTGTACTACCATTTAGTCCGTGACATCAAGTCACCACGCGATCTTTTCTCACACAAACCCTTCCCGATAGCAGCCTGTGATGTGATCATTCATTTGTACTTCTTCACACGATCACCCGAAGCAGATTCAGCACGCAGTACTGCAGATCTCCGCGTGTGACACGATATCCGTCCACCTCATCAAGCTTAAGATTGTCAAGTTCCTCCCCAAAAAGCTTGTAATCTCCTGCCTCGTCATAACGGTCCGCACCTTCCCCCGAATTGTGGCTGATCACATAGATGACGGTGTCGGTATCCTGTGCATCAAACCATGTTTTTGTGGTCACTGTAAATCCGGCGTTCTCAAGTCCCTGCTCGATATAGACATTGCTCCTGGTATTGACATCTCCGGAACCGATTCCACCCTTTACCGTCCTGCACGCCCCGTTGCCAAACAGCGCAATACGACGGGGACTGACCGGGAGTGCACCTCGATTTTCCAATAGGACCATACATTCCGTCGCCAGCGCTCTTACCAGATTCTGATGCTCGATTTCTCTCGGCTCCACCGCCGCAGATCTTGATGCATAAATCTTATCCATTCGCATACCACCTTACAAGCAGACCATTTTGCATATTACCCGGGGCAAAAGACTTTTTTGACATTACTATCAGTATATATCTCAACGATATCCAAGGCAACCGGATTTGAATTGGCCACCACAAAAAAAGCCACACGTGTTCATGCACGCTCTTTGCTTACACAAACACATGTGACAATCTGCAGTTCAATCCTGACAGCATCCAACTGCTTTTATACCTGCTGCCTCCTTATCATAAGATAACTTGCGACATACATGAGCAAAGCGACACAGCTGATCATGATCCCCCACCCGGTGACGGAAACCCTCGTCAGCACCGCAACGACATTTGCACTCATCTGCGGATGATCTTTTGCGACGCGCGAGATCAGGATGGCAATCGCATAGATTCCGCAGAAGCTAAACAAATACATGCGGCCTCCGATTTTCAATCCCAGCACCCCCACAAACAGATGCAGTGCACACATCAAAAGCACAAAAGGAATGATCAAGCGGGATCTAAGCAGAACTTCAACGCCTTGTTCCACCGGCAACTGCGGAAATTTTGTTTCAATAATCCAGCCTTCCACGGCGCAGATCAGTTCCAGCCCGGCAAAAAGAATCATCATTTCCAGGAGTATCACCAGAGTGTAACAGGGAACAAAATGCCTGCGTGTCATCCCCATGCCAACCGAAAGCGAAAATACCTTCGGAACCTGGGTCGATGCACCGAGCACGGAAAGCATGAGTATGACAAAAAAACTGATCATCGATGAAATGTAGAACATGGTCTGTGTATGTGTTGCCGCAGCTGCAAACAATATGATGATCCCCATGACAGCTGCAAAAGGCACCAGCCAGTATGTTTTCAAAAATTCCGGCAAAACCGTGATTGCCATATTTTTAAGCGATCGTAACATATGCGTCCCCCCTATACTCTCAGATCCATGTGTCTGATATGATGTCTCATTGGAATTGATGTCAGCATAAACACCAGAAAAGCTCCCACAAGTGCCACGATCCGGAGCATTCCCCCAGGCAGCGACAGGACAAATTCTCCGTTTATTGTCACCATAGCGATCCCCATGCCAAGCACAAGCGTCGCTACAAAAATCAGTTTTCTGTCTCCCGTGCGCATCTCAAGATACGCCATCAACTGCGACATCGCTCCCGTCAGAAACGCAGAGATCAAAAACCAGATAACTCCGGATCTGGCCTGTCTGTGTATCGATGCAAGGATCAAATACAGACAAGCCGATAAAATAACATAGACGGCAAACATGATATTCGGTCCCCATAAAGCCTCCCGTCTGGTACTTCCGAAGCTGATCACCAGGCGGATCAGGAGCATCGAATAATTTAAGAACATACTAAAGAGCATAACCTGCAGCATTGCCGCATCAAGCAGAAGGATGGATGCCGCACCTCCAAAACTATCCTTTCCGAAAAGGAGATACCGGTACAAATACATTCCGATGGTCACAAGCACCGCTGCACAAAAAGTCCTTACTCCCATCAGCGAAAAATAACCCGCCGTCCTCTTTATCTCAAACATACGAATCTCTCTATCTTCACGCATTCAAATCACGCTCCCCACCACACAGTGCCACAAACAGCTGCTGTAATGTCATCTTCTGAACATTGACATTTGTTCCGCTCTCAAGACTCTGCCCTTCATCCAGCAAAACCGTAACGCCCTTGCTTCTTCCGGTAGATCCGCTCTCATAACAAGTATGCCCTTCGCTGATCCGATCCACTTCCTCCTTGGATCCGCTGATATGAACGGCTCTGCTTAAGAGCGTTTCCGTGTTCTCCTTAAGCAGGATCTTTCCACTTTTTAACACAACCACTTCCTCAAATACATCCGACGCTTCATCGATGATATGGGTGGATATGATAAAGGTTCTTCCGCTCTCTGCATACTCATCGATCAGCAGGCGGTAAAAGTCATCTCTTGCCACCACATCCAGTCCGGCAACGGGCTCATCCAAAAAAGTGTATTCCGCTTTGCTTGCCAGCGCCACGATGATCGTGACCATGGAAAGCATTCCCTTAGAGAGCTTGATCATTTGCTTTTTGATATCCAGGCCAAACTTTTTGACAAGGCGATCTGCCATCTCCTTATCCCAGTTTTCATAGTAAAAAGAGGCCATTCGAAGATATTCTTTTACCTTAACCGTATTCGGCATATTGCCATTCATGGCATTTAATTCCCTGGAAAAACAGATTCTGCGCAGCGCCGCCGCATTTTCCCAGACCGGCTCTCCGTCCAGCGTCACCTCACCCTTGGTAGGCGGGTTTTGTGCCGACATGATGGACAACAGTGTGGTTTTCCCCACTCCGTTTCTGCCGATCAGCCCGTAGATCTTTCCCTTTTCAATCGTCAGATCTATGTCCGTCAACACCTTTGTATCCTTATATCTTTTACTGATATTTTTACAAACCAATGCTCCCATCAATCATTCCTCCTTATCGATATCCTCATCTCTCATTTGCCGGTCCGGATCATTTCCATCAGATCCTCTTTGCTGATCCCCAGTACACTCGCCTCATGTAGCAATGTCTTTACATAATCTTCATAAAAAGCCTGTTTTCTCTTTGCTTTGATCTTGTCTTTTGCACCCTCACTCACAAACATGCCGATTCCTCTCTTTTTGTAAAGAATTCCATCATCCACCAGCAGATTGATCCCTTTGGCTGCAGTTGCAGGGTTGATTGCATAGAGCCTTGCCAGCTCATTTGTGCTCGGAGCGCGCTCCTCCTCCAGAATGATATCCCTTAAGATATCATTCTCTATCATCTCGCTGATCTGCAGGTAGATGGATTTTTCCTGATTTAAGATCTCATTCATCTCTTCTCACTCCTGTATGACTGCTTTGCTTCCCACCTGTTTTCTGTCACTTTATTTACGCTTTATGCCTCCTTATGCTTTTTCTTTCCTTTTTCAAATGCCTATGCTGCTTATTTGAAATGCATTTGTGGTTGGTTTGTTCCTTGTTTTGTTTGGTTGCTTTATTTGGTTGCTTTGTTTGTTCTGTGGTTAATTACTTATGTAATTAACCT
>JAGBQU010000265.1 GCA_017632755.1 Lachnospiraceae bacterium | reverse complement strand
GTGAGCGGTGTGGGAAGGGCATTGACTACCTTGAGATAGCGCTTTCCGGTCTGCGTGTCCTCTACGATGCTTGCGGTGATGCGGCGTGCGATGCGCTCATCCGCTGTAAGGGTGGAGGAGATGTATTGGTTGCCGCTGTAAGTGGAGAAAAGGAGCTGTGTCTCATAACTTGGGGTGACACGCACTCCGTTATTGTCGAAATAGATGAGGTCGGGGTTCCAGTTGTGGTGCTTGTCCTTGGCGAGCAGCGGGGCGTATGAGGTCATCGCTACCACGTCGCCGTTGCGCTCGATGTTGCAGAGATAGATGGCCTCGGCAAGAGCCGTTTCGATATTGGGGCGTTTTTCCTTGGTGCTGGCGGCATATTCGCCGAGATACACCTTGGCCGCTGAGCGGTCGTAGTCATCGTAATAGTGCTGATGGTTGATGAACCACCCCGTGCTCTCATAATAATGCTCATCGAGCATGTCGATGATGTCACGGTGCTTGTTGGCATAGTCCCAGCCCTCAGTGTAGTCTGATGATGGGGTATGGAACGGACCCGCAGTGCCGCAAATGATGATGTCGGGATATTTTTCCTTGATGGCCTTGCAGATCATTCCATAGCGCTCCTCAAATACGGTGGAGATGTTTCAATCGAACAATACAATTTTGCGGGGATCGGAGCTACGGGCAACGGCGCAAAGGGAAATTCCTTTGAGAATGTGCAGACCGGTATCCGTGCGCAGGTGCAGCATCTGAAAGCATATGCGAGCACAGAAGATCTGGTACATAATGTTGTGGATCCAAGATTTCAGTATGTCACGAGAGGCATCTGCCCCTATGTGGAGTGGCTTGGCATCAACGAAAACCCTCAGCATGTCGGATGGGCGACCGCTGTCGGATACGGCAATAATATCGTGGAGCGCATCAGTACGCTTAAATCCTTTTGATGGATCTGATAGGTAAGTGTGTAATAGAATCAATCATACGGCAGGTCAAACCTGCCAGTGGTATAAAAGATGGATAAACAAAACATTGAAAAAAAAGTATATACATTGCTCACGACACTGATCGGTGTCGCTTTGCAGACACTGATCGTGTTTATTCCCTGGTACTTTTACTACAATGACAAGCGCGTCATCCAAAAGATATTTGTTTTTAAAGGACACTACTTTGTGATGGCATTGTACATTGTCGTATTATATTTTTTTGTGGGCAAGTTTGACGGAAAAAAGATCGGATATCTAAAGATCGGTGATCTGACTTTCTCCCACATCTGTGCTATCCTGGTGACGAATGTTGCTTTTTATCTGGAACTGTGTCTCTTGGCATACGGTTTTCCGAATCCCACTTATCTGATCATGGCGACCTGTGTGCAGATTTTGATCGCATGCATCTTTGTCCGACTGGTCACACTGGGATATCACAGCAAGTTCCCACCGCATCAGGTGCTTCTTTTGTATGGGATGGCCTCGGTGAAGGAATTCCTTCCGAAGCTTGCTACCAGAAAGGACAAGTTCGAGATCTGCGAGTCTTTCCGGATTGATGAGAAGCGACTTAGGGAGGATAAGGAACTGTGCAGCGTGATCAAGGCGAAGATCACGCACTATAAGACGATCATGCTGTGGGATATTCCGGCCAATGCCCGCAATGAACTGTTTAAATTTTGTTATAGTAAAGGAATTCGGGTTTATGTCATGCCGAAACTATCAGATATTATTCTGACTGGTGCGGAGCCGATGCACTTTTTTGATACGCCGCTGTTTTTGACCAGAAGCGATCCGCTTTCCTTAGAACAGCTGGCCGTCAAGAGAATTTTTGATATTATCTTGTGCTTGATTTTGCTTGTTCCGGCTCTGCCAATTATGCTGATCGTTGCGATCGCGATCAAGCTTTATGACGGCGGCCCTGTGCTTTATAAGCAACTGCGCTGTACGACAAATGAGAAGGAGTTTCATATCTACAAGTTCCGTAGTATGATCGTGGATGCAGAGAAGGATGGTGTGGCTAGACTGGCGGCAAAGACGGACGACCGCATCACACCGATCGGCCGATTTATCCGTTCGACAAGACTGGATGAACTGACCCAACTGTTCAATATTTTAAAAGGGGATATGTCCTTTGTAGGACCCAGACCTGAGAGACCGACTCTCATAAAGAAGTATGTGGAGGAAATTCCGGAGTTTGTGTATCGTACCAAGGTGAAGGCCGGATTGACCGGCTATGCACAGATCTTCGGAAAGTACAACACCACACCCTATGATAAACTGAAACTGGATATTTATTATATTGAGCATTATTCGTTCGGACTGGATTTAAAGATTTTGATCCGCACGGTAAAGATCATCTTCACCCCAGAGGCAACGGAAGGAGTGGATGGCACGAACGCTGTCAAAAAATAGACAGCAGTGTGTGCTTGATCCACGAGACCGGAGTGATCGACTCTGTATAGAAACCATCGACGCCTTGGCTGTAATAGTTCAGGGCGTCTTTTGTTTGGTTCACGGTGTGCAGATAAACCTTCAGACCATGTGCGTCCGCCTGCTCCTGCAGTTCTTTGGAATACTTGTTATATTTGACTGTGATGGTGGAGATGCCATGCTCCTGGCAGAAGTTGCATAGCTGATCCGGATTGTCCGTACCGCGCAGGTACAGGGTGTAGATCCAGTTTTCAAAAGGGTATACGCTCGTGATCGCATCATACATCTCATCATTGTAGATCTGCACGATGAAACGATCCAGGCAGGAGAGCGCATCCAGTTTTTCGGCAGACTCCAGAATCATTTGGAATTCCGAGACAACCTTGTCGTATTCGCTTTCTTTTGAGTCGGTGATCAGGTAGATATCGGGATATTCTTTCATGAGACAGAGCAGATCCTCAAAAGAAAGAGGTGCATATTTCCCATAGAGAGGGGTCTGCATAAATTCATCGTAAGTAGGGATATATCCTTTGTACTTCAACAGGCCTTTCTGGCCTCTTTTTTTGTTCCAGTCATGACGCAGGATCAGCTTGTTGTCGGATGTAAGACAGAAGTCGGCCTCAAATATCCGTAGTCCTTTTTCATAGTTTTGTTCAAATGCTTCCAGTGAATTGCTACGGTCGGTGCCGGGAATGCCGCCCATTGCATGCGCGATCAGAACCGGCTTTCGCACCAGCTTTCTGGCTGTATAATTTCTCAGAGATGGTATCAGATATACGGCGGCGCCCGCTGCCAGCATACAGATGAGAAGTATTACAAAAACCAATCCCGCTTTCTTAGTCCGTTTCATTTGTTCTCTCCCATATATGATCGTTTGTTTCGGTCTTGTGTAAATAGTATTTATAAACGCCGTGTATTGCATAGCTCACAAAGCAGAGCGCGCTCGCAGGGACAGATAAACCCGCATAGCGATAGGCCTTGTATGTCATGCGTGCCGAGCGCAGCTTGGTTCCTGACTTTGACGATGCACTTACGCGATATTTCAGGTATGGTCTGTTCAGACCGACAGCATAGCCGTATTTGCGAAGGATCAAAAGCCAGGTGATGTAATCCTCATGGCTGTCCTCGTGCTCCATCGGAAATTCAAGCAGCATTTCCCTTTTTGCCACAACGGCGGAACAGGAGATGCTGTTGTGTTTTAATAGTTCTTTATAGGTGATTCTGGATTTGATGGGGATGATATGCCCTGTCCTGGTCCCGTCGCTACGGATCAACTCACGGGCGGTGGATGAGAGCACGGCGCCGGTCTCTTCCATGAGTGCAAGCTGGTTGCGGAGTTTTCCGGGCTCCCAGTAGTCGTCAGCATCCAGAAAGGCAATGTATTCTCCTTGTGCGAGGCGGACGCCCTTGTTGCGGGAGGCAGCTGCCCCCAGATTTCCTTCGTTTACGATATATCTGATCTTGTCACTCTTTTCCCGATAAGCGCGGATGACGGATGCGGTCTCGTCGGTTGAACCGTCATCGATGAGCAAAACCTCTTTTACATGTTCCTGCACCAGCACGGAATCCAGTGCGGCAGGCAGGGTGCGGGCTCCGTTATATACCGGTATCACCACACTGATACAATCCTTCATATATTGTAATCCCTTCTGTTGTGATCAGGCAAAGCAGCCTGCATATAGATGCTGGAATAAAATCACCTTAAATAAGCACTCTTTACTTCAAACCTGCAATATTTGCTCCCAAAATGGAACTTGGGGTTCCCTAAATGGAAAGCAGGACTCCCCCAAACGAGGTTTTTGGGTAAAAAACCGGCAAAAACCCCCAAATTTGCCCAAAATCAGAAAGGTGGATGCCCCAAACCAAGGGATTTTGGGTAAAAAACAGGCAAAAACCGTAAAATTTACCCAAAATCAGAAAGGTGGACGCCCTAAACCAAGGAATTTTGGGTAAAAAACCGGCAAAAACCGTAAAATTTGCCCAAAATCGGAAAGGTGGACGCCCTAAACCAAGGAATTTTGGGTAAAAAACCGGCAAAAACCTCAAAAATTGCCCAAAATCAGAAAGGCGGATGCCCTAAACCAAGGAATTTTGGGTAAAAAACAGGCAAAAACCTCAAAATTTGCCCAAAACAGGATGCAGGTACACTAGTACATCGATTCTTAAATAACTGGATCGAATGCTTGCCTGCTTAACCTGACAGCACAGTTCCAAAAGCCTCAGCGTGCTAGTTGCTTGTACTGACACTCATTGTATCAGAGAAAACCTGTGATTTCAAGGTTTGAGAAGATGCAGGCACCTCGCCAGCCTGTATTTTTCTTGTCTTTTGAGTGAGGAGAGATTATAATGTATCTTATAGAGGTGACAAAGTCACCTCGTGTCTTTCGCAACGCGAAAGACAAATAATCGCGCAGCGATTATTTATAAGATAACGAGCAAAAGCGGAGCATTTTGCGAGTCTGGAATAAGAAACCGAGCAAAAGCGGAGCAATTTGCGAGTCAGGGAGGATATATGCTTACTTTTTTGATAGAGAACAGTGTACAGGATGAGGAGGCCGTTTCCGTTACGAGAGAATCGATTTCTCATCTGAAAGCCTCAGGTTTTGATCTGCGGATCGAGGAGATCTGTCTGAAGGAAGAAGATCATCTGGAGGATCATCTTGGGCCGGAGGATACGTATTTGTGTTTTGTCCGTGCCGGGGACAGAGTCGCACTGAAGGCAAACAAGCTCAAAAAACTTCTGGGAGAAGGAAATTACAGGGTCATCAAACTGGGATTGCAGGATCCGGAATTTCCCAGAGTGAGAATACTGGACAAAACAAAGGACAGCGATGATTTTATCGAGCGTTATATGCTGCCGGACAGCCTGTTTGGCTGCATTCTTCATAAGGAGATCCTTCTTGGAGCGGGGGGATGTACGGAATATCAGCTTTTGTATCAGCTCTTGCGTGGATTGGAAGAAAAAAAAGATATCGTATATGTGCCGGAGCATGTTTACCGATCGGACAGACCCGGTAACAATTCCGCCAGGTGCACGGATGCAATGGGAAAAGCATGGTATCTGGATCTGTGGAAATACATCCTTATGCCGTATCTGGAACGCCTCACAAACGAGACCATTCACCTGCCGGCTCACGTGCAGATGGGACTTTTAAAGCTGACATGGTCTCGTTTTTTGGCAAACCGCAACAATTCGGACAAGCATGCGATCGATGCACAATACCCGCAGTATAAGCAGAATATTGCCCGGCTTGTGAGGCTGCTTGATGATAAAGTTATCCTGTCAGGTTCTTTATATTTCGGATACTTCCTCCTGCGCTTAAAATACGGAAATGATTTCGGCATCACCTATGAGAAAGGCACCAGCGAGCCTGATCTGGACGGAACCACTTATCCGGATGTAATTGCCAGGGTCAAGCAAAGCGGCGTGATGCTACATCGGTTTTGCACAATGAGATGCAACCTGGATCTCATGGAATACGATGAGCAGACGGATATCCTGACGGTGGAGTTCCAGCTCGAGAACTTTATGGATATGGATCAGTTTCAGGTGTGCGCAGTGGTGGACGGAAAGCAGCTTGAGGTCGAGGAAACCTATCGCTATACGCATGTAAAATTCTTTGGAGAATCGTTTATCCGTGCAAAGACCTATCGGATCCGGATCCCTATGGCACAGCACTTTGGCGGAAAGAGAATGGAGCTTTGCTTTGGCCTGAAATATCAAGGCGAGTTTTTCCGGCTTCGTATCATGTCGAAGCATTACTGCGCGCGGATCGCTTCCGCTCTGCCCAGATCCTACTGGCTTTTCGGCGGTTATATGGTGTATCTGGTCAATGGCAAATGGGTCATTGCTTTTGAAAAGAGAGGATTTAATGCCTTCAAAAAGGAACTGGCATTCTTTC
>JAGBQU010000024.1 GCA_017632755.1 Lachnospiraceae bacterium | reverse complement strand
GACTTATTCATCTGCCCTGTCGGATCAGGCAGGCGTAGCGGTCAAGGGAAGCAGCAGCACGCAGGAGGAGTAGCCGGATGAATGTGACAAAACTTGCGATCAGAAGACCGGTATCTACCGTTTTAATCATTTTGGCGCTTGCGGTGTTCGGCATCGGCTCGCTCTTTGGGTTCAAATTGGAGCTTACGCCGGATATGGAGCTGCCGATGCTTCTTGTTATCACCACCTATCCCGGTGCGGACAGAGAGAGCGTGGAGGAACTCGTGACGGAGGAGATCGAGGGAGCGGGCGCCACGCTGAGTGGTGTTGAAACTTATACATCTCGTGTCAGCGACAGCTACACGGTCACGATGTTTTCTTATGAATATGGCGTGGACATTGACGATGCTTACCTGGATCTCAGGGCAGCGCTGGACACCCTCTCGGCGAGCCTGCCGGAGGATGCGGCAGATCCGTATATCATGGAACTTTCCATGAATGCGACGGACACCATGACACTCTCCGCTACGGCAGTGGGAGATGTGGATCTGTTGGCGTATGTGAATGATACCATTGTCCCCGAACTTGAGACCTTGCTCGGGGTTGCCGATGTCAATGTATATGGAGGAGAAGAAAATTATATCCGCGTGAAACTCAAGGAAGAGAAGCTGACGCAGTATGGTTTGACCATGTCAACCTTTGCACAATATCTTGCGGCAGTCGATTTTCAGATACCGGGAGGCAATGTCAGCCAGGGAAGTCAGAATGTCTCCGTTACATCAAGCGCACAGGCGGAGACGGTCGCCCAGCTGATGCGGGTTCCCATTGCAACCGCAACCGGAAGCCTGGTCACGCTTGAGGATGTTGCAGAGGTTTCCATGAGCCAGAAGCGCGCAGACAGTATCAGCCGTTATGACGGAAACGAGAACATCAGCATCGGAATCCAGAAAAAGCAGAGCGCCGGTGCCGTTAACGTGGCATCCGATGTAAAAAAAGCAATCAAAAGGATTCAACAAAAGAGTGATGCCGTGGATCTGCAGATCGTGTATGATTCGAGTGATATGATCGTCTCGTCCCTGATGAGCGTCGGAAAGACACTTGCACTTGGAATCGTGCTGTCCATGGTTGTTCTCTTTCTGTTCTTTGGCGATGTGAAGGCGAGTCTGATCGTTGGAAGCTCCATGCCGATTTCGCTGTTTGTCACCTTGATCGTGATGAATGCAGCCGGGTTTTCACTTAACATCGTTACCATGGGAGCGCTTGTCATTGCCATCGGTATGATGGTGGATAGTTCGATCGTCGTGATCGAGAGCTGTTTCAGACTCAAGGAAAAGCATACGGATTATAAGGTGGCCGCCGTGGAGGGAGCGCGCATCGTGGCTGGCTCCATCATTGCGTCCACGATCACAACCATTGTCGTTTATCTTCCGCTCAGTGTGATGAAAGGTCTTTCCGGACAGCTGTTTTCCGAACTTGGCTTTACGATCATCTTTGCGATGCTCGCCTCACTTGTCAGCGCACTTACGCTTGTTCCGCTCTTTTATTCGCGATTCAAGCCACAGGAAAAAAAGACCCTGCCGATCAACCGTGTTCTTGAAAAGATCAATACGGGATACGAGAAACTGCTCAGACGGATCCTGTATCATAAGATTGCCGCAGTAGTCATCGCTTTTTTACTTTTGGCGCTTTCCTTTGTTATGGTCGCCTTTACGAACGTCGAGCTGATGCCGAGCGTGGATGAGGGAACTGTGGCCGTTACCGCGACCTTCCGCGCAGGTAGCAGACTTGATTATATAGATGAGATGATAAAACCCATCGAAGATATGGTCAGAGATGATGAGAATGTACAAAATTATGCGGTCACGATCGACAACAATGTAGCTACCGTCACCGGGTATCTCAAGGAAGAGCGGGAACTTAGAACTTATCAGATCGTCGAACTCTGGTCGGAGAAGCTTTCGGACGTGACGAACATGGATATACAGGTCGCTTCCACAGGTACAAACATGATGACCGGATTCGGAAGTGGCATTGAGGTGGATATCAGCGGACGTGATCTGGCGACGCTCAAGGCGTTCTCGCGCGAGGTGGAGGATGTCATGGCTACCACAGAGGGAATTATCAAGGTTTCCAGTGATCTGTCCACCGCAACGACAAGGGCGGAGGTTATGATCGATCCGCTAAAGGCTATGAATGTCGGACTTGCACCCGCACAGGTTGCCATGAATATCAACAATGCGCTCAGCGGGATTAAGGCCTGTACGATCAAGACCGGCGGACAGGAATACAATGTTATGCTCGAGTTTCCGGAAGGCAGCTACGATGACCTGAACTCCCTGATGAATCTGACGATGACAACGCCCTATAAGACGAATGTTGCTCTTTCGCAGATTGCAACCATTGAATACACGGATTCGCCACAGACACTCATGAGAGTGGATGGCATTTATCAGGTGGCGATCAATGCTTCCGCTACGCAGGATAAGCGTTTTGACGCACAAAAGCAGATCGACGAGCGTGTGGATGCGCTCACCTTCCCGGAGGGAGTCAGCCGCAGTGAGAGTATGATGGATGAGATGATCGGTGAGGAGTTCACGGCGATCATCCGCGCGATCCTGATCGCGGTCTTCCTGGTATTTCTCGTGATGGCGATGCAGTTCGAATCCCCGAAATTCAGTGCGATCGTCATGTTGTCGGTGCCCTTTAGTCTGATCGGATCTTTCTCGCTGCTCTTTGTGACGGGATCAACGCTCAGCATGGTTTCTCTGATGGGTCTGCTCATGCTTGTCGGTGGGGCGTTGTTGGCATTGCGCCGTCG
>JAGBQU010000264.1 GCA_017632755.1 Lachnospiraceae bacterium | reverse complement strand
CAAGAGTTCCGTATCCATCTTTGTTACATAACTCCATCTGTAATACTCAAAATCCTTCTCAAAATCATCTGGGTCGGTAGACGTGATCATCCGGTGAAAAGCTTCTTCCTCCCGCATATCTTCCTCTGGATCGGTGGTGTCACTCAGGTGTCTTGCCTTCAGATAGCCAGCCGTTTCTCCTGCATTGTCGCCCCACGCGCTAAGATCGGTGGAATATCCGCAGGAGGTGGAATAATAAAAGGTATCGGCGAGTCTGCCTTGATATGTGATGACCATACCGGCGGTCTCTCTCACGGCAAGTGTTGTACGCTCATTTCGACCGATATTGTTATAAACCTGATAGGAAGTGCTGTCATCCACATGTGCCCCCAGTGCGGGCAAACCGGACTTTTGCATGTTTTTATAGGCATAGGTTCTCGCACTGACTGCCTGTGCTTTCAGGGCTTCTGCTGGGTATGTTGGCGGCATTTCACTCGGCAGTACCGCATAGAGATACTCCTCCAAAGGCAGCTCATTCACGATAACAATCCCATCCCCATGTTCCGTAAGTTCCAGGCTTCCCGCATATTCCGGAGCTCCCTGCGTGCGTTTCAGATTGTCAATCCGTATCTTTCCTGTCAGATTCTCCGGCTCGATCGTAACTCTGCCTTTGTCAAACTCCTTGCTTTCCGGTGTAAATGTAAGCGTTTTTCCGGCCTTATATTTCTTTTCCTCATCTCCGAAGCGCACGCTCACGTCACAATCCGGCGTAAGGATCACTTTTTCATGATAATCGGATGCATAGTCGCTGCTTTTGATCAAAACACGGATGCTGTCCATATTTTCCTCACAAGTGGCAAGTGCGGCGATCACCGTACCGCCATCGATCACGAAATCCGTGAAGGCATATCCGATCTTTAAGTCACTGAGTGTATACGGCTCCTTCTCTCCATAGAGCTTATATACCTGCAGATCCCTCGCATAGGGCAGGATTTGTCCCTCCAGTTCGATCTCGGAATCCGTGAATCCGAGAAGTTTTCCGCTTATCACATCTCGGTAGACCTTCACTTCGCTCGGCTTTCCGTCCGCGATCGTCACATCTGCGATTTTTTCAAAGTCATCAAAGATCTCTTTCTGATAGGGGAAGCGAAAGATCTTGTCACGATACCTGACAAAAAGCCCCTCCTGTGTGTTACTCTCGATCCATGCTCTCTCCATGGTGAATTTCTCGCTTTTTGCGTATTGTATCAGGACAACACGATCCAGGCTCATGATCGCAGCGACGCTCTGATAGAGATACCGTTCATAGTCATCAAACTGGATCCGGATTAATTCTGCCCCGCCAATCGTCCCGCTTGCCACATCGGCGGCGAGTATGCCTTGCTGTGTGACATCCCTCACTTCTGTCGGCAATCCGAGTATCAGGTACGTCTGCTCTCGGATGTTTTTATCCGGCACAAGGCGCTGCGCCAGTGCAAAGTATACCTTCATAAAGTCTGCTTTTAGCATCTTATGTCTGCCCAGGTAGGATGCGGAAAGAGCCTGCTTACTGTCTCTCTCCATGTCCTGTTTTGTGTAAACAGTAGGTCTGCGGTCATGGATCGTATGAAGTATATGCAGATACTGCGCGTATGTAAGTATTTTTTCTTCCTGCGAGCCTTGCTGCTCCTGTGCAGGATCTGCTTTATAAAGCTCACCCAATTCCAATTCATCAAGCAGGATTTTGGCCGTATTTATCTCCATATACTCACCTTCAGCCTGCGGAATGCGATAGCCGCGGATGACCAAAAGGAGTATAAGGCTCACACTTGCCGCGCACAGACAGGCAAACATAAGGCGCAGAAGTTTTTTCCCATTATATCTTCTCATAAAAATCCCCTATTCGAGCAACTTGGCCTCATAGAACAAAGAGTTTCGAGCGGTTTCCGATCGCATAAAAAAGAATGCCGCTTGCGGCATTCTCGCGCCGAGCGCGGTTACATTTATGCAACATTTACGTTACGCGCGAGTGCGCATCCATAGCGAAGCGCTTTTTGTGTAATAGGGGATTGCTCTACAATTCCCTATTACACAAAAAACAGCCCATGAAGGGCTGCTCTCCTCTTTTGTGTCCCCAAAATGCCGGTTCTTGTCTTTTGACTCCTAGCGATGCTAGGTGGGTAACCGCAGACACGCTTCTGCCTTCCACTGCAAGACGGAGGCTTGACATCCACGTGACGATGTAGGAATCCCGTTTAAAGTAAATGTAGGTTCAAAACAACAAGAATTATCGTGCATTTCAGGTTAGTACTATTATACTAACTTTCAAGCAAAAATACAACAAAAAAATCATGTTTTTTATAGGAAATCGCTGTATCCGCAAAAACGTTCATCACGCCTGTGGCTGTTTTTTGCCTCCCATGCGAAACAAAAACAGGATTCCGATGCACAAGAAGATCAGTCCGACCGCCAGAGACGCAACGATATCCACTCCGCTCAGTACATCCTTTGCAAGCATCGGAACACGCTCTGAAAGTTCGCTTTCATACACGGAAATGATCATCGAAAGCAGATTATTCAAAAAGTGAACCAGCATGCCGGGCACGATACTGCCGCTCTTTTCCACGAGCAGGGCAAGAATGATACCCAGAAAAGCCGTGGTAAAAAACTTGATCAGGCTTAAGTGAAACAGTCCAAACAGCGCGCTGACGATCAGCACAGTGGCAATTGATCTGCACTTTTGCCGGATCGAGGAGAAAAGAAAGCCTCTAAACAACAATTCCTCACCGATCGCCGGCAAAATGACGGCCACGACAAGCAATAAGGCAAATGGCTCATCCATCAGAGCGGAAAAAGTTTCCTGCACGTTCTGCGCACTTTCTTTAAATAAAGCAGCGAGACCAAACGATAACACCAGGTTGGTTATGAAACAGCCGATCGCAAGGAAAAGTGCGCTGACGATCGCACCGGCACCCGGCTTTCGAAAAGAAAAGATCTTTCGCATATCGCCTTTGATATACCATGCGTACGCAAGCGGGAGTGCCAGAATGATGAGCTGTTGCACACCTACGCCGTATATTCCGAAGCGCAAAGTGGCGTAGGTTCCGATATAAAACAGGATCATAAGAGCCACGCAAAGCAATAAGAGCGCATCACCGTCACCTGCCATGCTGCCTTTTTTCATCTCACTTCTCTTTGTAAAAATGTTGATATTGGTAAAGCCTTCCGAAAAAAGCACGCTCTCGCTGTTGTATAGTCTGGCGAGGATCATCACGGTCAGCACACTGTAGACCACATTACAAAGCAGCACGATCCCATACAGGGCATAATCATACTTGAAGGCAAACAAGCTTTTTACCATCAATGAAATATTAATGATCGGGATCACCGCTGTAGTACCTGTGAGCTAAAAATCAGGAAGCAACGATGCATAACCTCCGAACATAAATACCAGAAGAACCGGCGTCACCAGGTTGTTGGCCTCCTTGAAGCTCTTAGCAAAGATGCAAGTACACATGGAGACAGCTGTCACAAAAAGGGCAAAAAAGATGACAACCAGAACAAGGAACAAAATAGCAGGAATAAACGTGGAAATCTCCAGATTAAAGCTCTCCACCATTTCTCCTCCGATAAAGCTGAACATGAACAAGAATGCCACCCCCATCGAGCAGATATTGAGTATCGCCGATATTCCCGCAATAATGGATACCGCCATAAACTTACTCATGATCATCTCAAAATTTGTCACCGGAAGTGTGAGCAGCGTCTCAAGGGTTCCTCTCTCCCGCTCACCGGCCGTCACATCGATGGCCGGATAGATCGCGCCCAGGCAGATACTGGTGATGATGAAGAATGGCAGCATGGAACCCAGAATGTTTCCTACCGCCTCCTCATTGGAGGACTCATCGATCTCCTCATAGGTAACCGGATAAAGAAGCATGTTTTCATCGAGCTGATATTGCTCTACACGCTGCTTTCTGACATGCTCGCGATACTCAAACAACACATCCATGAGCGCATTTGCCGCTACGGAAGATTCATCCCATGCAGACAGATAGTGTACTTCAAAGGCATCCTGCCCGTCTTTTTTCGTGACCGTCACATAGGCGTGGATCTTCTCTGCCTTCAGATCCTCCTCCGGATCGTCACTGGCCGTATTTACAAGCACGTAGTCGATCAGATCCTCATCCTCCGAGATCTCCGTAAGGGAATTGACCGTCTCCTCATCGATACTCACATAGCTAACTTTATATGATTTGTCCATCTGGCTGACATTGATGGCATTCACGATCAGCGTCATACCAATGATCAGAAGCGGGTAGAGGAAAATCGGTACAACGATCATCATGATCATCGTCTTTTTGTCGCGGAAGATATCCTTAACCTCTCTTTTAAAAAGTGCAAACATTCTCATCGTATTCATGCCTGATCTCCTCCCTCTGCTGCTTTCTTTGCGTCCTTGGCTGTCTCACTTTGCTCTGTCGTCTCCGCATCTTTCGCTGCGTTTTGGAGTTCTGCCTTTTCTGCCTTCACATCGTCCATCACCACATGGAAAGCGTCCCTGAGATTGGAGGTCTGCGTCTGCTGCATGAT
>JAGBQU010000263.1 GCA_017632755.1 Lachnospiraceae bacterium | reverse complement strand
TAGCCTCGATCTCCATGCCCAGAACCTCATTGAGGTTTGAGTTCGCATCGGCATCAACAGCCAGGACCGGCCCCTTTTTCTTCTTTGCAAGATATTTTATGATCATGCCGCCTGTGGTGGTCTTTCCCATACCGCCCTTGCCGGCAAGTGCTATAACTTTAGTCATTTTTAAACCTCTGTGAAAGAAAAGCGCTCGCGCAGGCCATCCGCGATCACATCATATATACGGTCTCCGTTTGCCAGTATATCCTCTGTGATCTCAACTTCTTTGTGGCTTCGCAGGGCGTTTTTTACATATTCGGCAGTATCATCAGTCTGCACTTCCCTGATGAAGACATCGCGCATCTGATTGCCTGAACACTTATTGAATATTTCTGTAACTAACTCGTAGGTCTTCATTCTCTATCTCTGATTGAAAACAGTGTTTTTTGCATGCTAACCCATACAGTATCGGCTGCATACATAGTAATTATATAGCCTTGACCCGTGTTTTACAACCTGAGCGGCGCAGAGCCGCGCAACAAAAAAACCGGGGTTTTTTGTAGGATGTTCCAAAATGTCGCATGTGTTTTGTTAATTTTTTATAATAATTTTGTGACACGTCAATTTTTTTATAATTCTTCTGCCCTTCGCTTTGTCCAAAGTACATATCCATCCTGATGCAGATGCTTCGCATGTCCGGATATCTCCGATCGCAGACCGGCCTATGGGGCGTCAGACCAAAAAGACTCTAATTTGATGCAAAAGAGCGGAATATCGTGTATAATAAGGCAAACTGTAAATGATGTGAGGTCAACATGGGTAAGAGATCTACTAAAGAAAATAAAAACATCTACCAGCTCAGCCGCGAAGCAAAGGATCTGAGCCGCGAGGCAGCAAGCGAGCTTCTGGAATACATCAGCCCGGAGCGTATAGAAAAGATAGAAAGCGGCAAGCTCATGGCACACCCCGACGAGGTGATCACCATGGAGGAATGCTACGGCAACCCCGAGCTCTGCAATTATTACTGCACGCACGAGTGCCCCATAGGCATGAAATACGTGCCGGAGGCCAAGCTGAAGGATTTCTCGCAGGTAACGATAGACATTATCGCTTCTCTCAATTCTCTGCAGGAAGAAAAGGACCGCCTTATCGCTATCGCGGTGGACGGCCGCGTGAACGACTTTGAGCGCAGAGATTTCGACAACATTCTTAAAAAGCTCGACGCCGTGGAACAGTCCATCCAGAGCATGAAGATCTGGATAAAGTACGCTGCAAGCACCGGAAAGATGGATGAGGCCCTGTGACCTCATCCCTTGATGTCAATGTTAAGCCCCGCGTATAAAAAATACAGAAGGCTCTTTATCGCACTCTGCATCTTTGCTGTACTGTGGACAGCCGTCATATTCTCATGGTCTGCGGCACCTGCAGATCTTTCCGTGAAGGAAAGCTCGTGGGTGCTTGTTCTGACACAGAAAGTCGTGCCGTCGATGACCATGAACATAGTCCGCAAGGCAGCGCATTTTATCGAGTTTCTGATACTTGGCGCCCTGCTCAGCGCAGCTGTC
>JAGBQU010000262.1 GCA_017632755.1 Lachnospiraceae bacterium | reverse complement strand
GATCATCACATCAAATTCCAATAATGCCTTCGTCTCCTTTTTTTCCGTCTCTTCCACGTCAACCTGCTTTCCGCCGCCATCCGTCGCAGCACATATCTTATCTATTCTATTATACCGAATTCTTTCCAAAAATCAAGAAAGAATGCCGCTTACGGCGCGCGTGTGCATCCATAGCGAAGCGTTTTTTGTGTAACAGGGAATGGCAGAGCATTTTCCTATTAGACAAGTAAAGGCAGAGCGAAAGAAACGCTCTGCCTTATTTTACTCATGTCTGAGTGCCTCGATCGGACTGAGTTTTGCAGCCCGCTTTGCCGGATAGATACCGAAGAAGATTCCGACTCCCGATGAAAACACGGATGCCAGTATCACAGTACCCGGCTCAACCTGCGCCTGGAAACCGATCAGAGAACAGACAAGATACGCGCCTGCCGCTCCGGTGGCTATTCCGATCAGTCCGCCGATCAGCGTAATGATCGCAGACTCCGACAAAAACTGTAACATGATCGAACCCGTCCTTGCCCCCAGCGCCTTTCGGATACCGATCTCCCTTGTGCGCTCCGTCACGGATACAAGCATGATATTCATAACGCCGATACCGCCGACCAAAAGAGAGATTGCCGCGACAAACACGACGAAGATCGTAATATAGTCGAGTACGGAAGTGATCTGCTGCATGGAATCGTTAAAATTCTGCAGCTTAATGACACCTTTCCCCCTTACATCATGGATGTTCTCCATCAGACGGATCGAGGTGCTTGCCACATCATTGGCATATTCCGGTCCCTCGCTGATGATAAGCATATCACCAAAATCATTAAACTCAAGACCTATGGAAGTGACGAACGTGGTAAGCGGCATCTCAAATTCCACCGTGTTGTAATAATTTACCATATTCATCAACGCCGATGCATCATCCTTGCGGATCCCCACAACCTTGATCTCTATTGTCTGGTTATAGATCGTCACTTCAAACGTCTTGCCAATGACATCGGTGGTTCCGAACATCGCAATGGCACCGCCCTCACGGAGGACGCAAACCCTGTTCCCGTCCTCATAATCGGCTCTGGTAAAATATCTTCCCCGCACGATCGGATCGGGTGACATATATTCCAGGCTCTCTGTTCCGGCATATACATACGCGTCAAAATCGCCTTTTTTACCAAGTGCCGTTCCATACATACTATACTGAGGCGTCACTCCCTTTACATGAGGGATCTTCTCCTCGATAAGCTCACAGTCCGCAATCGTAAACCGGACTGCTTCCGCCTCATTGTTGTCCTCCGAATACAGATAAATCTGTCCGCCGGCCATTTTGTTGAGCTCTCCACTGATCTCATCGGAGATACCGTTACCTATGGAGATGATCATGATGACCGAGGAGATACCGATGATGATACCCAGCATCGTCAGGACCGATCTGCCCTTATTGCTCTTTATATTCATAAGAGCCATTTTGATATATTCCAGTAACTGTGCCATTATGCCTGCGGTTCCTCCTTGTCCTCCTCCGTCTGCTCAGCAACCGGAGTCACCTTCATGCCTTCCGTCATCTCACCCGTGACCTCTTTGACAACCTGATCTCCCTCTTCCAGTCCACTTAAGATCTGATAATATTCCACGGATGTGATGCCAAGTTCCACATCTTTACGCACAAGTTCTCCATCCTTGACCACATAGCAAAAATCCCCTTTGGCATCCGAATTGATGCATTCGACCGGAACCAGCAGTGCATGCTCGGCCGTTGCTGTCTCTATGCTGATCTTTCCTTCTATCCCAAGGTAAATGTTGTCATCCGGATTGTCGATATGGATATCTGCCGACAATACGCTTGCACCCGACTGGTTGAGATGCGCCACACGGTCGATCTTGTCGACATGGCCTTCATATTCGCGGCCATTGATCGTGACCACTGCCTTTTGATCCGGCGCGATCTTTTCCAGATCATACTTGGAGACGTCGATCGTGACCTTTACCTTCTTGTCGCTGGCAAGGGCAAGCAGTTCGCTTCCCTCCATCACGGTCTGTCCCTCCACGCATCCAACCGATGTAACGATACCGTCAAAATCGGCACAGACTCCCCTGCGTGCATCTTCAAGGCTCTCACGTGTCTGCTGCTTGGCGAGCTGATTGACTTCTTTTAAAACCGACTGTTGGGATTTCTGGCTTGCAATGCTCGGATCAGCCTCTTTTTGTATCTCGTACTGTGCTTTCTGGCTCTCGTATGCAGCCAGATCCGCGCTACAGGTTTCCAGTGATGCCTGCAGTGCCGCAACATCATATTTTGCCGCCTCTTTGTTTGCTGCCTTGAGTGATTTTGTCAGCTCCTTCACCTTACTTTGTCTTTTCTCACTGTTAGGTTTTGCATCCAGTTCTTTTTGTGCCTGTGCCAGCTGCGCTGTCAGGGTATTGACATCCTCCGCAGCCTTGGAAGCGCTTACCAGATCCTCCTTGATCTTTGCGACAAGTCCGGAATAGTGATTCACATACTTGACAGCTTCGTCATAATCTTTGGCTGCCTCATACGACTTTGATTGTGAATAATTGAGTGCGGTGACAGCCGCGTCAATTCCATAATCGGAAGCTTTCGTCTCCAACTCGGTCTGCTTTGCCGCCAGTTCGAGTTTCTCTACATTGTACTCCACAAGGCGATCTCCCGCCTTCACCACACTGCCGGCCTCCACATTCAATTCTTTGATCTGTGCGGATGTCCCTGCGAAATAGCTTTTAATCTCCTCGCTCTCCACGATACCGGAGGTGTCCAGTGTCTGCGTCATGTCTCCGTATTCGATGGTGCTGATCTTCACCTCCACAGGCAGGTTTGCAGCCCTTTTGTTGTTGATCACGGAGATCACGATCAGCACAAGGACGATCGCGAGCAGAATATATCTTTTTTTGACTCTCTTTTTCTTCTTTGTCACTGCCGTCATCTCCACGGATGTCTCTTCCAATTCATTCTGTTTCTTTTTTCTTTTAAACATTTTGATAATCCCTCTCAATCTTTCCGTCCCTTATTTTTATGACCCGATCAGCCTGCGCAGCGATGTCATTGTCATGCGTGATCAGGATCACGGTCCTGCCGTCCCGATGGAGCTGTTTCAATATTTCCAGTATCTCTTTACTGGAACCCGAATCCAGATTTCCGGTCGGCTCATCTGCGAGAATGACCGGTGGTGCCTGCGCGATCGCTCTTGCGATTGCGACTCTCTGCTGTTGTCCGCCGGACATCTCAGCCGGTCTGTGCTCAAGCCGGTTCGCAAGGCCGACTTTCTCAAGTGCCCTGACAGCCAGCTCATGCCGCTCCTTTTTGGAAACACCTCGATAGATCAGCGGAAGCTCCACATTCTCGATCGCAGTCAGTGCCGCGATCAGATTAAAGCCTTGAAAGATAAAACCGATCTGCTGATTTCGGATATCGGACAACTCGTCATCGCTCAGACGGGAAACGTCCGCTCCGCTTAAGATATAGGTTCCGCTGGTCGGCACATCCAGACACCCCAGCATATTCATAAGCGTGGACTTTCCGGAACCGGACTGTCCGATGATCGCGACAAACTCCCCTTGCCCGATCGTCAGATCCACGCCGTCCAACGCACGTACTTCATTCTCACCGGGATTATAGATCTTATGTATGTCTCGGATCTCTATCAACGCGCCCATTGCATTTCTCCCCTTTCAGTATCATTGTATTAGTCATATAGTACAATAATACAAAACACCTTTCTTGTCAATAGATATTCGGTAAAAATTTCCATAATAAATTATTAAGATTCTGCGAATATACACCACAAAGTTCTTTATAAAAAAACCACAAAGTTCTTTATAAAAAAAACTTGACGAAACAAATCGCAGCTCATATACTATATGAGAATAAACTGCATAACAGAATTTATTCTTCAGGGTCGGGTGAAATTCCCTACCGGCGGTGAAGCTGCATGGCAGACAAGTCCGCGAGCCTTTGGGCAGATTCGGTTCGAATCCGAAACCGACAGTACAGTCTGGATGAGAGAAGAAAAAAGCATACGCCTTATTCTGCGCCCTTGCACATCGCAGGGTTTTGCTTGGCGCATGTCGATATTCCCATCCATTCCTTGAAGCAATTCAAGGTTTTTTTATTTTCCGGGAAAACGACATTTCCCAAACAAATCAAAAAGGTGATCCCTTATGTGGTCACCGGATCAAAACAAAAAAGGAGAATGCAACATGAACAACTTATTCACTGAAATCACCAAAAACATCGGGCATGTATTTGCCTTTCTTGGAACCGTGGCGTGCATCTTTCTGATCGCCTTTCTTTTCGAGTGGTATCTCAGAAAGAAAAACAACGAGACAGGTAAGATCCTTAGCACCAAAAAAGTGACCATGATCGGTATGTTTTCCGCAGTAGCCACCATATTAATGATGTTCGAATTTCCGCTTCCCTTTCTGGCTCCGAACTTCTATGAACTGGACTTAAGCGAGATACCGATCCTGATCTGCACATTTGCATACGGACCGGTTGCAGGCGTCTTCACCGAATTTTGCAAGATTCTGTTAAAGCTCTTGTTTAAATCCACATCAACCGCCTTTGTCGGTGAGCTGGCAAACTTTGCAGTGGGATGTGCCTTGATCCTTCCGGCTTCCATTTTGTATCAGTTCAAAAAAACCAAAAAGAGAGCCATCCTCTCCTGCGTAGTCGGCACCCTGTGTATCGCTGTTTTCGGCGCAGTCTTCAATGCCGTCTATCTGTTGCCGGCGTTTGCTGTTTTGTTCATGAATGACCCCGCCGCCGTATCCACCTTTATCGATATGGGGCATGCGATCAATCCGCTGATCCACGATACAGCAACCTTTGTCACCTTTGCCGTTGCACCGCTCAATCTCATAAAGGGCTGTATCGCATCCATTCCGACACTACTCATCTACAAACCGCTCAGCACTTTTTTGAAGGATAACAAATAAGATACCGGCTGTCCCTTTTAAGATGAAGCAAACCGGCTGTCTCTCATCATGAGAAGCAGCCGGTTTACTTATTTATCCATGAACTTTATGATCTCTTTTTGTTTGTCTTATCGTCCTCGCCAAGTCGCATGGTCAACTGAATCCTCTTCTTTGCAACATCCACGCTCATCACCTTGACGTCTACAATATCACCGACACTGACAGCCTCGAGCGGATGCTTGATGAAGCGGTCGGTGATCTGGGAAATATGTACCAGTCCGTCCTGATGCACTCCGATATCGACAAATACGCCAAAATCTATGACATTGCGCACGGTTCCCTTCAGTATCATGCCCGGTTTGAGATCCTTCATATCCAGAACGTCACTTCGCAGGATCGGCTTAGGCATATCATCTCGCGGATCTCTGGCCGGCTTTTCCAGTTCTTTTAGAATATCGGTCAGAGTCAGTTCACCGATCCCGAGCTCCTGTGCAAGCTTTGCCTTATTTTTGACCTTTTTCTCAAGACCGGACACATTGCCTGCCTTTTCCTGTTCTCTCTCTGCGGGAGCAGATGCTTCCAACACTGCACCATTCATGGCCGCCGCGAGTGCTGCTCCCATCGCGGTATTGGTATTGCGGATCACGATCTTAGGCTGCTTCGCCTTCTTCTCCTGCTTCGGTTTTTCCTTCTTTCCATTTTCCGCCGCAGCCATTTTCTGCGCCTGCTTTACGTCCTCCATCGTCAGTCCCAGCTTATCCAGGAGCTGCAT
>JAGBQU010000261.1 GCA_017632755.1 Lachnospiraceae bacterium | reverse complement strand
GTGGAGTTTTGATGATCTGCATGATGATCTCTCCTTGCTGCTTACTATAGAATCCGCGAAAGTCGCGCGAATGGTTCCGTACTTATTGAAATATCGCTGCATAGAGCCGCGAAATTGCCCACATCAGTATAACATAAATTTTTCACTGTGTCATGGGGTAATTGTTTTATGAAATAGTGGCAATTTTTTTGGAAAGATAGTAAAATGGAAAAAGAGTTTTGAGATAAACAGAGAGGCAGGTACGAAAATGGGTGCAAAATTGACGTTTCATGGTGGAATACATCCCTATGACGGAAAAGATATCAGTAAAGACAAACCGATCCGTGAAGTTTTGCCGGAGGGGGAATTGGTATATCCCCTGTCACAGCACATCGGGGCACCGGCGAAGCCCATTGTTGAGAAAGGGGATCATGTCCTGACCGGTCAGATGATCGCAGAGGCATCCGGCTTTGTTTCGGCTCCGATCTTTGCGACGGTGTCGGGAACGGTCAAAGCGATAGAACCTCGCAGAGTCGTGACCGGAGATATGGTGCAGTCTGTGGTGATTGAAAACGATGGCAAATATGAGGAGATTGCATATAAAAAGGTGAAGCCACTCGAGGAGATGACGCGCAAAGAGATCATTGATCAGATCGCCTGGGCGGGTGTTGTAGGCATGGGCGGTGCGGGTTTTCCCACACATGTCAAGCTTTCACCAAAAAATCCCGAGCAGATCGACTATGTTATCGTGAACTGTGCAGAGTGTGAACCATACTTGACCTCTGACTATCGAAAGATGCTGGAAGAACCGGAAAAGCTGATCGGCGGGTTAAAGGTTTCGCTGGCACTTTTTGAGCATGCAACCGGTATTCTTGCGGTGGAAGACAACAAGCCGGACTGCCTGGAGCTTTTGCGGAATATGACAAAGGATGAACCCCGCATATGCGTTAAGGCATTGAAGACAAAGTATCCGCAGGGGGCGGAGCGCCAGATGATCTATGCATCGACAGGGCGGGTAATCGATTCCACAAAACTGCCGTCCGATGCCGGATGTGTTGTAAACAATGTTGATACGGTAATTGCTATCTATCAGGCGGTGATAGAAGGACGTCCGCTGATGCACCGCATCGTGACCGTGACCGGTGATGCGATTGCAGATCCTTGTAATTTCAAGGTGAGGATCGGTACGAATTATGCGGAACTGATCGAGAAAGCCGGAGGGTTTAAGACTCAGCCCGAAAAGGTGGTTTCCGGCGGCCCGATGATGGGTTTTGGTCTTTTTGACCTCAATGTACCTACGACAAAGACGGCGTCAGCACTGCTTTGCCTGACGCACGACGAGGTCTCGGCCATGGAACCGGGTCCCTGTATCAACTGCGGCAGATGTGTGGAAGTCTGCCCGGGACGAGTTGTTCCCAGCAGACTTGCGGATTATGCGAATCATGGCAATGAGGATGCTTTCGTAAAGTACAATGGCATGGAATGTTGTGAGTGTGGTTGCTGCAGCTATGTATGCCCGGCAAAGCGACAATTGACGCAATCGATCAAATCCATGCGCAAGATGGTGCTTGCCAATAGAAAGAAAAAGTAGGAGGATAGGACGTTGAATGAACATATGAAGGTTTCATCGAATCCGCATATCAGGTCAAAGGTGACAACACAGGGGATCATGCTCTGTGTCATACTCGCCCTGCTGCCTGCCGCGGTATTTGGTGTTTTTCATTTCGGTTTCGGAGCATTGCTCCTTATTTTGCTCAGTATATTGAGCTGTGAACTGTCGGAGATGATCTTTAACAGGATATGCAAAAAGGAAAGTACGGCAGGTGATCTCTCTGCGGTGGTCACTGGGCTTTTGCTCGCACTTAATCTTCCTGCGGCCGCACCCTGGTGGATCCCTGTGATCGGAGGTGCTTTTGCCATAATCGTTGTCAAAATGCTGTTTGGCGGTCTGGGTCAGAACTTTATGAACCCTGCGCTTGGCGCGAGATGCTTTCTGCTGATCTCCTTTACCTCGATCATGACGAATTTTGATGTGGATACATATTCGGGCGCTACGCCGCTTGCAGTGCTGAACAGTGGAGGAGAGCCAGATCTTTTGGCAATGGTGCTCGGAAAGACGGCCGGAACGATCGGAGAGACATCGATGGCTGCGCTCCTGATCGGTGCGATCTTCTTACTCTATATGGGGATCATCGATCTGAAGATTCCCGGCACCTATCTGGTATCTTTTGTGTTGTTTGAAATCCTCTTTTCGGGACATGGGTTTGATCCGTATTACATCACGGCACAGCTTGCCGGAGGCGGATTGATGCTCGGTGCTTTCTTCATGGCGACGGACTATGTGACAAGACCCGTTACAAAGGGAGGACAGTATCTTTTTGGTATCTTTCTGGGGATCATGACGGGTATCTTTCGTATCTTCGGACCGTCTGCAGAGGGCGTTTCTTATGCCATCATTCTCGGAAATCTGCTTGTACCGCTCATGGAGAAGCTGACCTATCCGAAACCGTTTGGAAAAGGAGGGGAGAAAGCATGAGAGAGATGATGAAAAATACGCTGATCCTGCTTATGATCACGCTGATCTCCGGGCTGCTCCTCGGAGGGGTATACCGCATCACAAAGGTGCCGATTATGGAGCAGCAAAATGAGGCAGAAATGAAAGCCTGCCTGGAAGTCTTTGATGTAGACGAGGGCACTGTAAACTTTGACACGATGTCTGCGGATATGCTTGCAAATCTGGATGAGATTCTGGCAAATGCAGGTTTTTCCGGCGTTACCATTGATCGAGTGATAGAAGTGACCGATGAGAAGTGCGAGATTAAAGGCTATGTCTTATCCGTTATATCCCACGAGGGATATGGGGGGGACATCGGCTTTTACATGGGAGTTACCAGAGAAGGAGTGACGAATGGGATATCCATTTTGGATATTTCAGAGACTCCGGGACTGGGCATGCGGGCCGAAGAGGTGTTAAAACCTCAGTTTACAAATCGCGCGGCCGAGCAGTTTGCCTATACAAAGACAGGAGCACAGGCGGAGAACGAGATCGATGCGATCAGTGGAGCCACCGTTACGACAAAGGCGGTCACAAACGCCGTGAATGCGGGACTGACGTATCTGTACGCACAGGGGCTGATATCTTGGCCTTCCGAGATGGGAGAAAGCGGAGGTGGCAACTAGATGAATGAAATAAAACAGAGACTGATCAATGGCATATTGAAGGAAAATCCGACTTTTGTGCTTATGCTGGGAATGTGTCCCACTTTGGCCACAACCACATCGGCCATCAACGG
>JAGBQU010000260.1 GCA_017632755.1 Lachnospiraceae bacterium | reverse complement strand
CCTTGATCTGCGGATTGTTGTGGGATTGTCTGATGGGGCGTCCCTCATCCTCCGCATACAGAGCCTGTGCGCGCTTCTCTTTATAGGTGTCCATATTGTTGTCATCTTCGTTTGGTAAGAAGCAACTTCTCACATATGGCTGACCGCCGCCGTTGATGCAACCGCCCGGGCAGCCCATGATCTCGATGAAATGATACTTGGACGTACCTTCACGGATCTCGTCGAGCAGAACCTTTGCAGAGCGCATACCGGAGGCAAGTGCTACGTTGACGGTGGTCCCGTCAATGTCGATGGACGCTTCTCTGATCCCGGCCTCATGACCGCGAACCTCCTCAAATGTGATCGGTTCTCTTTCCTTTCCGGTCAGCACATGGTACACGGTTCGAAGGGCAGCTTCCATAACACCGCCGGTCACACCGAAGATCACGCCTGCTCCGGAATAATCTCCCATGATGTCCTGATCCCATTCCTCGTCGGGAAGACGGTGAAACAGGATACCGCTTCGGCGGATCATTCTTGCAAGCTCGCGTGTGGTGATGACCGCATCCACATCGGGTATGCCGTTCACCTTCTCCTGCTCGCGCTCTTTCTCAAATTTCTTGGCCACACATGGCATCACGGATACGACAAAGACATCTTCGGGAGCGATGCCGTTTTGCTCAGCCCAGTAGGATTTGATGATCGCGCCCTGCATCTGATGCGGAGATTTGCAGCTGGACAGATGCCCCAGAAGATCACCGTAGTTATATTCCGCATAATTCACCCAGCCCGGTGAGCAGGAGGTGATCATCGGAAGGACGCCGCCGTTTTTGAGACGTCCCAGAAGCTCGGTACCTTCTTCCATTATGGTCAGATCGGCGCCGAAGTTTACATCGTATACTCTCTCAAAACCAAGTCTGCGCATCGCTGCGATCATCTTGCCGGTAACGGGTGTTCCGACCGGATAGCCGAATTCCTCTCCGAGAGCGGCTCTGACAGCCGGAGCAGTCTGGATGATCACATGCTTGCCCTGTCTGAATGCCTCGTCCACGCGTTCGATCTCAGAGTTTTCCATGAGTGCACCGGTGGGGCAGACATTCACGCACTGACCACACTGGATACAGGGTGAATCGGCAAAGCTGCGATCGCCTGCAGGTGAGACAAAGGTCTGGAATCCGCGGTTCTCATATCCCAGTATGCCGATGCCATGTGCGTTTTGACATCTTGCCACGCATCTTCCACAGAGGATACATTTGGAAGTGTCTCTCACGAGTGCGGGCGTAAGCCGGTCAAGGTGTGTCTCGGAATGTACACCCTCAAATGCATTGTCTCTGGCACCTGTGAGGGATGCTACGTGCAACAGCTCGCACTGTCCGTTTTTATCACACTGCTGGCAGTTTTTGTTGTGGTTGGAAAGCAGCAGCTCCACGCTGTGCCTTCTGGCATCCAGTGCTGCGGGAGATGAGATCCGGATCTCCATGCCTTCTGCGATCGGATAAACACAGCTGGCGACAAGACCTCTTGCGCCGGTTGCCTCCACCAGACATACGCGGCAGGAACCGGAGTTGCACTCTCCGTGGTTGAATGCGCAAAGGGATGGTATCTCGTAGCCACAGCTCTTTGCGGCTTCAAGGATCGTAAGTCCTTCCTCTACCTGATAGGAGATACCCTCTATCTTAATATTGATTTTTGACATAGTGACTTCCTCCCATTATATCTTTTCGATGGCATGAACACGGCAGGTACCCATGCAGGCGCCGCATTTGAGGCATTTTGTGGTATCGATGCGCATGGAAGCAAGCCGATGTCCGGGTGCCGTGTAATCCGATCGCTCGATACAGTTTCCGGGGCAGCCTTTTGCACACATTCCGCAACCGATACATTTGTCTTTGTCGATATTGTACTGCATCAGGTTCTTACATACATGTGCGGGACATCTCTTGTCGACGATGTGGGCAAGGTATTCGTCCCTGAAATGTGTCAGGGTGGAATTGACCGGATTTGCAGCGGTCTGTCCCAATGCACAGAGGGAATTGGATTTTATGGTCGTGCTCAGTTCTTCCAAAAGATCCAGATCCTTGAGCGTGCCCGTGCCGTTTGTGATCCTTGTAAGGATCTCGAGGATGCGCTTTGTACCGATACGACAGGGAGTACATTTTCCGCATGACTCGTCGCAGATAAATTCCATGTAGAACTTTGCTACGTCCACCATACAGTTGTCCTCGTCCATGACGATCGCACCACCCGAACCCATCATGGATCCCTTGGCTACCAGATTGTCAAAGTCGATCGGTTCATCGAGAAATTCTTCGGTCAGACAGCCGCCAGATGGTCCGCCGGTCTGAATGGCTTTGAATTTCTTGCCGCCGGGAATACCGCCGCCGATGTCATAGATCAGCTCGCGGAGTGTTGTACCCATGGGAACCTCAACCAGTCCTACATTGTTTACTTTGCCGCCCAGAGCAAATACTTTGGTGCCCTTGGAACGCTCCGTACCAACCTTGGAAAATTCGGATGCACCCTCACGCAATATGTAAGGAACGCAGGCGAGCGTCTCCACGGTGTTGATGATCGTGGGCTTTTCCCAAAGACCTTTGACAGCGGGGAAAGGAGGTCTTGGCCTCGGCATACCGCGCTTGCCCTCGATGGAGTTTAAAAGGGCGGTCTCTTCGCCGCAGACGAATGCGCCCGCGCCGAGTCTCAAATGACAGTGGAAGCTGAAGCCGCTGCCCATGATATTGTCGCCGAGCAGCCCCATATCCTCCGCCTGCTTGATCGCGATCTTGAGTCGGTTGACGGCGATGGGGTATTCGGCGCGGACATAAAAATATCCGTTGCTGGCGCCGATCGCGTATCCCGCGATCATCATGCCTTCAATGACTGCGAGCGGATTACCCTCCAGGATACTGCGGTCCATGAAAGCGCCCGGGTCACCCTCGTCACCGTTGCAGACAACGTATTTTTCATCGCTTTCCACATCGTGGGCAAACTGCCATTTGCGGCCGGAGGGGAAACCTGCGCCGCCGCGTCCGCGAAGGCCGGAAGAGAGAACCTCATCGATGACCTCCTGTCTGGTCATGGAAAGCGCGCGTTTTAGTCCCTGGAATGCGCCCATGCCGAGCGCCTCGCTTATATCTTCGGGATCGATGACACCGCAGCCGTAAAGTGCGATGCGCTTCTGCTTTTTATAAAAAGTGATATCGTCCTGTCTGGTCACTTTCTCGCCGGTGTTGGGATCTTTGTAGAGCAGTCGTTCGACGACGATGCCGCCCATGATGTCGGATTCCACGATCTCGATCACGTCCTCGATCTGCACGAGGCGGTAGAGTGTCTCCTCGGGATAGATCTTTACGAAAGGTCCCTGCGAGCAGAATCCAAAACAGCCCACCTGGTTAACGGTGGCTTTGTCTGTAAGTCCCTTTTTCTCTAATAGTTTTTCAAATTTTTCCTTGATCTCCTTGGAATTGTTGGACAGACATCCCGTTCCGCCGCAAAGCACGATATGGCGTTTGCCGTCATTTCCGGCAAGCTTGTCCTCAAAGCATTTGGTACATGTCTGTATCTGCTCATCCAGCTTGTCAACTGTATTTATCATGGATTATACCTCCTGGTTCTCATTTTCTGCGGCCCAATACCGGTCGACGATCTCGTCTACCTGTGAGACCTCCAATTTGGGATACACCTTGCCGTTGATGCTTACAGCCGGTGCAATGCCACAGGCACCGATACAACGAAGGGCATCGAGCGTAAACATCCCGTCCACGGTTGTCTCTCCCGGCTTGATCTGCAAGACCTCGGAAAAACGGTCGATGACCTGCTGGGCCCCTTTTACATAGCATGCTGTTCCGAGACAGCAGCCGATCACGTATTTTCCCTTTGGCGTGAGGGAGAAGAAAGAGTAGAAGGTTACTACCCCGTAGATCTCCGCCACCGGAATCCCGGTCTGCTTAGATACGATCTCCTGTACCTCGAGCGGAATATAGCCATACTCATTCTGGATATCGCTGAGAATCATCATGAGAGGAGTTTTTTCGTCCTTGTACCTGGCACAGATCTCCTCAATCTTTGCCACAGCTGCGGCATTCAGTTTCTGCATAGAGCTTCCTCCTGTTTATCTGTGTTTTTAGTGTATTTGAATACGCAATCACTTCTGCATCGATCCGAGATATTCCATGATCGTGTGCCCCCGAATCGTTGCTCACTCTTTCCATTCTATCAAATAAACGTGATATTCTCAATAGGAAAGAATTCGAATTATGGAGGACAAAAATGTGGTTTTGCTTTCTGCGGTCTTTTTGGCAATGCATGTTTGTATTGACGGCTGATTTATAGTATAATAAAAACGATTTGGGGTCTTGAAGAGACAGAGAGGATATATAGATGAGAGAGGGCGGCATGGAGCTCACATTCTGGGGCAGCAGAGGTTCTGTCCCGGTCACGGGAAAAGAATATGAAAGGTACGGCGGGGCGACGGCATGCGTCCGCATCTTGGCTGGAAATGAAGAGATCTATCTCGATGCAGGTTCGGGTATCGTGAGGTCGGTGCCGGAGAGAGATACCAATCTTTCGCTGCTTCTCACACAATTACATCTTGATCATGTGCAGGGACTTCCCTTTTTTGTGGCGCTCGGTGAGAAAGAACGCAGGATCGCACTGTATGCGGAGGGCAGATCCGGTTATTCGGCGCGGGAGGCGCTTGACAGACTGTTTTCACCGCCTTTTTGGCCGGCGAGGTTAAAAGACTATCCGGCGAGGATCGCTTTCCTTGAGCCGGAGCCGCTGTTTACCATCGGGGATGTTCAGATACGGACAATGTCTTCCTGTCATCCGGGAGGATCGACGATATATAAACTCACTTATAATGGCCGGTCCTTTGTGTATGCCACGGATTTTGAACATACGGAGGAAAAGATCCGTGAACTGATCGCATTTTCCAAAGATACGGATCTTTTGATCTATGACGGACAGTATACGAGTGAGGATTATGAACAAAAAAGGGGCTATGGACATTCCACTCCCTTTGTGGGACAGCAGATCGCGCGAGGGGCGCATGTGGGAAGACTTGTGATCACACATCACGATCCGCGATATACGGACGAATATCTCATGCAGATCGAGCAGACTCATCCGGGGCTGCATTACATAAAGGACGGGGAGGTGCTTTTGTTATGATGAAGGCTTCACTGGAAAACATATTGGACATTGCGATCGCACTTACTGCAGAGCGGGATATGGATAAGCTCATGAACCGGATCCTGACGGAGGCGATGAATCTCACAAACTGTGATGGGGGAACACTCTATATTTTGCAGGATGAGGCACTCAAGTTTCAGAATATCATCACGCGTTCGAAGGGGATCAGCCAGAGCGGTGCAAAGGGGGAGATCAAGCTCCCACCGGTGGAATTAAACCGCCGGAGTGTGTGCGCGTGTGCAGCGCTTGACAAGATACATATCAATATTCCGGATGTATATTCGTCAAAAGAATATGACTTTTCCGGCGCACAAAAGTACGACAGCCTGAATGATTACCACACACAGTCCATGCTTGTGATCCCCATGGAGAATGACCGCGACGAGGTGATCGGCGTTTTGCAGCTGATCAATGCCCTCGACGAGACGGGACGGATCGTGGCATTTGCGCGGGAGTGTGAAATGACTGTTGCCGCGCTGGCCTCGCTGGCCGCCATCAGCTTGTACAATCACAATCTGTCAGCAGAGATTACACAACTGCTTTACTCCTTTGTACAGGTCATGGCATCGGCAATCGACTTAAGGAGTCCCTACAATTCCCACCATACAAGGAGCATGGTTCATTACGGTGATCGATTTATCGAATATCTGAATGCCAAAGAGGGCATATGGCATTTTTCCCCGGAGGAGAAGGATGCGTTCCTGATGAGCGTATGGCTGCATGATATCGGAAAGCTTGTGGTTCCGAGTCATGTCATGGATAAGCCAACGAGACTTGGCACGATGGAGGAGGGCGTTCTCCACAGGATCGAGGTTGGTATCCTGATGGAGCGGATCGCTGCGCTGCAACACCCCGGGGCGGAAGCGGCCGCTAAGGAGCGAACAGAGAAGCTTTGCGCGGCAAGAGAGCAGATCATAAAAGCAAATAGTGCAGGATTTCTCCCGGAGGAGCAGGTGCAGGAAATACGTGATCTTCGCAGTCTGACATGCAGGGATGCCGAGGGCAATGAAGTTCCGCTATTGACGGAAAAAGAATGCGAGGCGCTCAGCGTGCGCAGGGGGACTCTGACGGACGAGGAGCGGCAGATCATACAGAATCACGTGGTCTACACCAAAAAGATGCTTGCGGAGATGCGTTTTTCGGGACCGTATGAGATGGTTCCCGAGTGGGCATGCGCACATCATGAATTTGTGGACGGAAGCGGATATCCGGAACACAAGGTGGGACAGGAACTCCCCAGAGAGGTGAGACTTTTGACGATACTCGATATCTACGATGCGCTCACTGCGGAGGATCGGCCCTACAAGCCACCCATGCTTCCCGAAAAGGCATTCGCAGTGCTTGGCGACATGGTAGGGGAAGGCAAGCTGGACGGACAGATCCTTGAACTGTTTAAAGAGAGTAATGTCTGGAGG
>JAGBQU010000259.1 GCA_017632755.1 Lachnospiraceae bacterium | reverse complement strand
GTGGGAAGGCCGAATGTCGGGAAATCCACGCTGTTTAATGCGCTCGCCGGGCAGATGATCTCCATCGTAAAAGACACTCCCGGCATCACACGAGACCGTATCTATGCGGATGTCAATTGGCTGGATAAGAACTTTACCTTGATCGATACGGGTGGTATTGAGCCGGACAGTAAGGATGTGATCTTATCACAGATGCGCGAACAGGCACAGATCGCCATCGATACGGCGGACGTTATCCTGTTTTTGGTAGACGTAAAGCAGGGGCTTGTAGATGCGGATGCCAAAGTGGCCGATATGCTCAGAAGATCACACAAACCTGTGATCCTGGTTGTGAACAAAGTGGATGACTTTAATAAGTACATGCCGGATGTCTATGAATTTTATAATCTGGGCATTGGCGATCCGGTGCCGATCTCGGCGGCAAACCGCCTCGGGATCGGAGACATGCTGGATCTGGTCGTTGAGAAGTTTGACTGGGATGCGGAAGAGGAGCAGGAGGATGACAGACCACGCATTGCGATCGTGGGAAAACCCAATGTGGGAAAATCCTCGCTGGTGAACAAGCTTCTCGGGCAGGACCGGGTGATCGTCTCTGACATTGCAGGCACGACGCGCGACGCCGTCGATACACAGATCGTGCACAACGGCAAGGAGTATGTGTTTATCGATACGGCGGGAATGCGTCGCAAAAAGAAGGTCAAAGAAGAACTCGAGCATTATATGATCGTGCGTACGGTGGGTGCCGTCAAGCGTGCCGATGTGGTGATCCTCATGATCGATGCCGAGGAAGGCGTTACCGAGCAGGATGCCAAGATCGCAGGGATCGCCCATGAGGAGGGCAAGGGTGTCATCATCGCCGTGAACAAATGGGACGCCGTGGAAAAGGACGACAAGACGATCTATAAATTCATACGGAAGGTGCAGGATACACTCGCGTACATGCAGTATGCGGAGATCCTGTTCATTTCGGCAAAGACCGGACAGAGACTCGGCAAATTGTATGAGCTGATCGATATGGTGATCGAGAATCATTCCCTGCGCGTTCAGACAGGTGTGCTCAATGAGATCATGACAGAGGCAGTGGCGATGCAACAGCCTCCGTCCGATAAGGGGAAACGGCTGCGCCTGTACTACATCACACAGGTGTCGGTAAAACCGCCGACGTTTGTCATCTTTGTCAATGATAAAAAGCTGATGCATTTTTCTTACACCAGATATATCGAGAACCGGATCAGGGAGGCTTTTGGCTTTCGGGGGACACCGCTCCGGTTTATCATCAGGGAACGTAAAGAAAAATAGAATAGAGAGAAAGGAACAGTTTATCATGGAACGAGTGATCAGTCTGGCGATCGGTTATGTATTCGGATTGTTTCAGACAGCATTTATATACGGAAAAATGAATGGGATTGATATCCGGGAGCATGGGAGCGGAAACTCGGGAACGACCAACGCACTCCGTGTGCTTGGAAAGAAGGCGGGAGCCATCGTTCTTTTCGGTGATGTGGTAAAAACGGTTTTGGCCATTGTTCTTGTGCGGATCATATACCGCAATATAGGAGCGGACTATCGCACCGTTTTATCCCTGTATGCAGCTACCGGGGCGATACTCGGACACAATTTTCCGTTTTATCTGAAGTTTCACGGAGGAAAGGGGATCGCGGCAACGGCAGGTCTGATCATCGCGTTTGACTGGCGGTTTTTTGTGATCTGTGCCATCGCTTTTTTTGGAACGTTTTTTATCACGCACTATGTTTCACTCGGTTCCTTGCTGGTTTATTTCTTTTTCGTGCTCACGATGGTCGTGTTTGGGCAGAATCATCTTCTGAGTGTGACGGAGCCGGCTCTTTTGTATGAGATGTATGCGATTAGCCTGTTTCTGGCTGCAATGGCATATATAAAGCATTGGGAGAACATCAAAAGACTGGTCGGGGGAACAGAGCGAAAAACCTATATCAACAAGAAAGAGGGGAAGGAATAATATGGCAGATATCAGTGTGATCGGAGCCGGAAGCTGGGGGATTGCCCTTGCATTGCTCCTGCACAAAAACGGACACAAGGTAAATGTATGGTCCATCCTGGAGGATGAGATCAAAATGTTACGGGAAAAACATGAGCATGTCGATAAGCTTCCGGGAGTCAAGCTGCCGGAGGATATGAGCTTTACCACGGATCTGGAGGCTTCCGTAAAGGGAAAGGATCTTCTGGTGCTCGCCGTTCCGTCTCCGTTTACGAGGCGCACGGCAAAGAGCATGAATCCCTATGTGGAGGAAGGTCAGCTGATCGTGAATGTAGCGAAGGGTGTGGAGGAGCACACCTGTATGACACTCTCGGACATCATCGAGGAGGAGATCCCGCAGGCTGTTGTCGCAGTTTTGTCCGGACCGTCGCCTGCGGAGGTGGTCGGACGCGGTCTGCCGACAACGGTGGTGGTGGGCGAAAATAAAAAAACGACCGCAGAATATATCCAGAATCTGTTCATGTGTGATGTGTTCCGCGTATACACAAGTC
>JAGBQU010000258.1 GCA_017632755.1 Lachnospiraceae bacterium | reverse complement strand
CGGGGCGAAATGTATTTTTTGGCCTGCTGATATACATCCGGCCGCTCCGAAAACCACGTCAGGAGCGCGCGTTGACTCTTTTTTGCCGCATCCTCCGCAGTATTCTTTTTTTGTATGCCCGATTATGGCCTTCGCGCCTCGGCGGCAAGCCCGGTCTTTGAGGCATAGCCAAGCACAAGCTTTCGCAGATTGTCAAAACCGATATGATACTTCTGCCCGATTGCTTCGATATAGTTTTCACGCTCCACATCCTGTTCAAAGCCACAGAGCTTTCTGGCGATCTCATTATGGAATTTTGTCTTCCCCGCCGGATCATTCAGATCGTAGTTGCGTTCCAGCATCCGGATCTCATATAAAAAGCTGTTTTCCGCCTCATCGATCCGTTTCTGAAAAGCCTCGCTTCCCTCTGCCTTGATAAACTCATCCGGATCTTTATATGGATCCAGGCTGATCACCTTGGCCGTAAGCCCTGCTTCCCTCAGTATTTCTATTGCCCGAAGCGCAGCCTTTACACCGGCTCCGTCGCTATCATAAGAGAGCATCACGGTGTCCGTGTACCGCCGCAGGAGATTGGCTTGTCCGCCTGTAAAGGCCGTTCCCAGAGATGCCACCGCCTGCGTGAAACCCGCCTGGTGCATGGATATGACATCCATGTAACCCTCGCACAGGATCAGATGTCCCTTTCGGCAGGTTCTGGCAAAATTCAATCCGTACAGATTGCGGCTCTTATCAAAAATGTCTGTCTCGTTGGAATTGAGGTACTTGGGTTCGCCCTCTCCCATGACTCTTCCACCGAAACCTATGACGCGATGATTGATATCCATGATCGGAAACATCACCCGGTTCCAGAATTTATCGGTCATGCCCATCTTCTCATGGAAGCTCACGAGACCGGCATCGACCAACGTCCTGTCATCAAATCCCTTATCCTTCAGATACAGATACAGATCATTACTTGTCTTATTGGAAAAACCGAGGCCGAAGGATTTGATGGTCTCATCCTTAAGCCCTCTCTTTGTCAGATACGCATAGCCCTTTTCTCCCTTGGGTGTGCGCAGCTGGTAAAAGTAATACTTGGCTGCCTCCTTGTTCGCCTCCAAAAGCCTTTGCCTTCTGCCCGCCTTTTTTCTGGCCTGCTCATCGTACTCAACCTCCGGCAAAGCCACACCCGCACGGTCGGCAAGCGCCTTGACGGCTTCGGGAAACGTATAGTTCTCATAGTTCATCAGGAAGGTAAACACATTTCCTCCCACACCACATCCAAAACAATGGTACATCTGCCTTGACTGGGAAACCGAGAAGGAGGAAGTCTTTTCATTGTGGAAGGGACACAGACCGAAATAGTTGCCGCCTTTTTTTTGCAGGCGCACATACCCGGAAACCACATCCACGATATCGTTTTTTGATCGGATCTCCTCAACGAGTTCCTCGGGATAATACATCCTCTCGCTTCTCCTTTCTGTCATCCCTGCCAGTGCTTTGGTATATAGATCTCCTCATAGGTGGCAATGGCAAAACGATCTGTCATGCATGCCACATGGTCACATACAACGACTTCTCTCGGCGTTCCCTCGCTCATCAGTCGGAGCAGATCCTCCGGCAGAAGATCCACATGGGACATATAGTATTCATATAATGCCTCGATCAGCGTTTCCGCCTTTTTCTCCTCGCCCTTTGCAATCGGATTCTGATAAACATTCTCAAACATGAAGGCGCGCAGCTGCTTCATCGCCTGCGCCACGGGCTCTGACATACAGATATCATCCTTCCCTTCGCTCGTGACCACGATGTCATGGATAAAATGATCCAGGCGCTCCCGCGTCGTATAACCGATCACATCACCGATCTGACGCGGCACATCCGCATCGGTCAGAAGCCCAGCGCGAATCGCATCGTCCATGTCATGATGGATATAGGCGATCTTGTCGGAAAGCCGAACGATCTTTCCCTCCAAGGTTGCCGGTGTGCTGGCAGTCTGGTGATTGCGTATGCCGTCACGCACCTCAAAGGTCAGATTCAGCCCCTGTCCG
>JAGBQU010000257.1 GCA_017632755.1 Lachnospiraceae bacterium | reverse complement strand
GCGTTTTTAACCGGAGTGATCCGCGGGGAGGCGGTCACGCTGCAATGGCCCTGGTATATCCCGCTCTCGATCGTGTTTACCGGTTTTGCCTGCGCACTTCCCACGTTGCTGCTCATAAGCGGGGACGACACAGGAGCCGGGGGAAGTTTGGTTCGTGTGCCGCTGCATTTTGTGTGTATCTGGCTGCTCGTAACAGGCTGCGGGTATGTGTTCGGGTGGTACGCCGGCTGGCGGGAGTATGTTCCCATCGCGGTCATGTATGTCCTGATCTATGGCTTTGTGTGGTTTTCCACGGCATGGCTTGCCAAATCCGATGAAAACAAGATCAACAGGGCGCTGACTGAGGTTCGGGATGAGGAGTAAGATCTGACGCGTTTACGGGTGCCTGTCTGTGTGATCGCAGCAGGAGAATGGTAACAAAAGTGCAACTTGGTCGCATGCAGATGCATGTTGGCCGGGAAGCACTTTTTCTTTTGCATATCTTCCCTTATGATACGGAAGAAGGAATACGTGGGCGTAACTTTCGATTGTGCAGCTTGTACAATCTGAAGGTCGGATACGGAGCGTTTCGCAATCACCTACAAAATGAAAGAAAGGGAGGAAAAAGATGAACGCGATCACGGTCAGCAATCTCACAAAAAGGTATAAGGAGCATACGGCGGTGGACGATATTTCGTTCTCAGTCAAGGAGGGAGATCTGTTTGCATTTCTGGGAGAGAACGGAGCGGGCAAGTCGACCACCATAAACATCCTGTGTACGATTCTGGAAAAAAGCAGTGGAGATATCCGCATTTTCGGGCATGAACTGGGAAAGGAGGACGGTGCGATCCGCGATGCGATCGGTATCGTGTTTCAAGGCTCCGTGCTGGATGATAAGCTCACAGTCGAGGAAAATCTCTACAGCCGGGGCACTTATTATGGGCTGCGCAAAAAACAGATTGCGGAAAGGCTTGCTCCGCTTTGGGAACGTTTTGAACTGAATGAGATCTGGAACCGGAACTATGAAAAGCTGTCCGGCGGGCAGAGGAGGAGAGTCGATATTGTCAGAGCCCTGTTGCATGGTCCGCGCATCCTTTTTCTGGATGAGCCGACTACCGGACTCGATCCGAAATCCCGCAGGATCGTATGGGACTATATCACCTATTTGAGACGGGAGAAAAAGATGACCATTTTCCTCACAACGCATTACATGGAGGAGACGAAGGATGCCGATCAGGTGGTCATATTGGATAAGGGCAGGATCATTGCCAAGGGGGCGCCGGCACAGCTCAAAAGCTGTTATGCCGGCACAAGACTGCTTTGGTATACACGAAACTCTCCTGCAAGGGAAGAGTTGCTGCGCGGATACAGGTATTCCTATGACGCTGATCATTACACGGTAAGTGTAAAGAATGATATCACGGATTTTTTGTATCGGAATAAGGCGAGTATTACGGATTATGAGATCATCAAGGGCAGCATGGATGACGTGTTTTTAAATCTTACGGGAAGAGAGATGGAGGTGGTGCAATGACAAGATTTATGGGATTAATCAAGCGCAATCTGCTCGTGTTTTTTAAGGATACGCAGACGATCGTATTCTCACTGATGACGTCCATCATTGTTTTTGTACTATACCTCTTGTTTTTGCGGGATACCTTTGTGGAGGCAATCGAATCGCCGCTTGCGGAACTTGGTGAATTGGGCAGTCTGGTAAACAGAGATGATCTGGAGATGTTTTCCAATCTGACTTTGCTTGTCGGGATTCTCGGAAGTGCGATCATCACGGTGCCCTTTAACTGTCTGACGACCATTGTAAAGGATCGGGAAAAGAAGATCGATTATGATATTCTGGCGACTCCGATCAGCAGATGGCAGATCATTCTTGCCTATTTTGCTGCATCCGCGCTTTCGGCGGTGATGATAACCGGGATCATTCTGGGCATCGGACTTTTGATCCTTGGCCGGATGGGAGACCTTCATATGGATGTAGCAACGGTTCTTGCCGCATATGGTGTACTTGTGCTGGGGGCGGTATCCTCCACGGCTCTTTTTATGATCGTGGTGCTGTTTTTCAGATCATCCTCTGCCAGCGGTGCGTTTTTCGGGATGCTCTCGGCCGCATCGGGATTTGTGATCGGGGCCTATATTCCGATCTCTCAATTTTCCGGGCGTGTACAGACTTTTTGTAACCTCTTCCCGGCAAGCCATATAACGATCCTTTTCCGCAATGTCCTGTTAAACAATGTTCTTGATTCCGTGGAGTCCTCCATTGGTGGACTGGGTCAGGGCGCTTTTTCGGAGACGATCAGACAGATTTTTGTGTTCCGGGCGCATCTGTTTGGCAGAGAGTTTGGCCGGTCGGGAATGCTCGTATATGTCCTTGCCATGATCGCGCTGTGCATAGTGGGGATGATCATCCTATATTGCAAAACCTACAAAAGGAAGGGCTAATGCTGGAAAACAGCGGGTTTTCGGGCAGCGGTATCCAATGGATACTTTTGTGATAATAGCCATCTTACTATTCAAGGAGACCATTACCGGAAAAAGACCGGAGACCTATATGATCTTTGTGGGCGATGGTGATTTCACAGATTATTCAGGGAATGACTGGGGCACAGACAGATACATTGATGTGTATAAATCAGGGGATGGAAACTGGTACTCCTGGCAGAACAGCTTTTCCAAT
>JAGBQU010000256.1 GCA_017632755.1 Lachnospiraceae bacterium | reverse complement strand
CGTGGTCACCCTCTGGTTGCCCCGTACCTGCTGCAGTGCCGAAAGGAAACTGTCCCTGGTGAAGCCGTATTCCGTGAACATGGCTTTGATCTCGCGGTTCGGATGCTTTATCATGGCCAGCATCAGATGCTCCACGGAGACATAATCGTCCCCCATGGCCTTTGCTTCATCCTCTGCCGTAATCAGCGCTTTGTTGAGGTCGGCACCGATATGCAGCTCTCCGCCCTGTACCTTCACACGCTTGCCGATCGCCGCCTTAGAGCGTTCCAGGAAATGCTCCTTATCGATCCCCATTTTCTACACAAGCTTTAGGATCAGGCTGTCCTCTATCGTGAGCAGACTGTAGAGCAGATGCTCCTGCTCGATCTCCTGATTGCCGTATTCATACGCCAGCTTTTCACAACCTTCCACTGCCTCTACAGACTTTTGTGTAAATTTGGAAATGTTCATGATATCCCTCCTTCACCTCTGATCCGGAAAAGGAGGCATCTCTTCTCCTCGGAAAAGACACCTCTGTCCCTATCGTTATTCTTCAAATCCGTTCGGATTACTGCTCTGCCACCTCCAGGAGTCCTCACACATCTCCTTCAGTCCGTTTTCCGCTTCCCAGCCAAGTTCCTTCTTTGCCAGCGTGGGATCGGCATAATTGCAGGCGATGTCACCGGCCCTTCTCTCCTTGATCACATATGGTATCTTCACACCGTTTGCCTGTTCAAAATTCCGGACAATATCCAGAACGCTGTAGCCCTTTCCGGTTCCGAGATTGTAGATCTTAAGACCGGGATTTTCCTTTATCTTCTCGATGGCCTTGACATGTCCCTTCGCGAGATCGACCACGTGAATATAATCCCTGACACCGGTTCCGTCCGGCGTGTCGTAATCATTTCCAAAAACCCCCAGTTCCTTCAGCTTGCCGACGGCAACCTGTGTGATGTAGGGCATCAGATTGTTGGGAATGCCGTTGGGGTTCTCGCCGATCTTTCCACTCTTATGCGCTCCGATCGGATTGAAATAGCGAAGAAGAATCACATTCCATTCCGGATCCGCCTTCTGGATATCCGACAGGATCTGTTCCAGCATGCTCTTTGTCTGTCCATACGGGTTTGTGATCTCCCCTTTCGGGCAGGACTCCGTCACCGGTATTTCCTTCGGGGTACCATATACCGTTGCAGACGAGGAAAACACAATATTCTTGGCACCATGCCGACGCATCACGTCAAGAAGTATCAGCGTGCCGGTGATATTGTTGTGATAATACTCCCATGGTTTTGCAACGGACTCGCCCACTGCCTTCAATCCTGCAAAATGAATACAGGATTCGATCTTCTCCTTGTTGAAGATATCTTCAAGCGCCTCTTCATCCAGAATATCCGCCTTATAAAATCTTACTTTTTTCCCGGTGATCTCCTCGACCCTTTTTAACGAAAGCTGACTGGAATTGCACAGATTGTCAACAACGACCACATCATATCCCGCATCCAAGAGTTCCACCAGCGTATGGCTGCCGATGAAACCGGCTCCGCCTGTGATTAATATTGCCATATATCCTCCTTTTTCAGCTTATAAAGCCCACTTTTTTATCTGTTCACACGTAACAGATTTTACCATAAGACCCATCACTTTTCAATCCGAAACGCACCCGCACCCCTTATGCACCTGACGTATATATGGGTAACATCTAAAACTCGATTCCCTCTCTTGCCGGTATCCCGCTGTCATAGGGATGCTTTACCTTTTCCATCTCTGTATGATAATCCGCGATCCCGACGAAGAAGGGATCCGGATCACGACCGGTCAGCACAATCTCAAGTCTGTCCGTTCTTTCCTCCAAAAGGGTGCGGACTTTTTTTTGATTGATCGCTCCAAGCCGGTACACATGCGTGATCTCATCCAGGATCAGCATATCTACCTGCTTTTCCCGGATCATCTCTTCGATCCGCTCAAGCGTATCGTCATGCATCTTCCGCACGCGCGCACGCTCCTTGTCAGCCATATTTCCGTAAAATCCGAAGTCCTTGGGATTTCTGAGGACAGTCAGCCCGGGCAGCTTTTCAAATACGCGCAGCTCTCCGGTCTGTGATCCCTTCAAAAACTGGGCAAAGCAGACTTTCTTTCCTGCGCCCAGCGCACGCACAGCCATTCCGATGGCGGCAGTTGTCTTCCCTTTTCCGTCTCCACTGTATAAATGAACCATTCCTCTCTCCTTTTGCATGTGCTCATCACAGGATCTGCTCCTGCGAAACAGGCATTTTTCTCTCTTCTGGCAAAACTCACATATCGATAGGTCTCCATGTTGCGGTCTGTCGGAAAGCAGCAACACATATACGGTACTCTTCTTTGGGAAAAACTGACCGACACCGTTTACCCGGACCGGACATTCAGGAATGCCCTCAAGGATCTCAGGCGCATGAGCAAGCGGGTATTTTTCACCTAGAAATTCATAGGCCGAAGGATAAAGTCCTGTTTCCTCCCTGATCCGATCACCAAGCATTGCATACGCTTTTTGCAGTATCTCCAGCGACAGGCAGTCGATCTGGTATGCGGTCAGCACTTCCTCTGCCTCTAGGTAAAGATCCTGCAGGCGGTCCGGACGGTCAGAAAGTGTCATGACCACAACCGCATATTGCTCTGCGTCAATCCACGGATAACGCTCCCGGTCGGCAGGATCCGTCACACAATCGGCATAAGCCTCCACTCTGACCAGCGGACGGATCGTTTCGTAGATTCTCTGCAACGCAAAAAAATCCGCCTCACGAAAGTGATAACGAACCATCATTTCTCTTATCTCTTTTTCGGTCAATTCCGCAGAAAAAGATTCATACATCAAGTTATGTCAACCTCCGTGCGTCTCTCAAAGAATTCCTTCACCTGTAGCAGCGACGGCATAATATGATCACTGATCCGCTCCATCTCCTCATCGGGCATGATCAGATCCGGCACCATGATGACGGTTGCTCTCGCTTTTCGTGCCGCCCTTACCCCATTGAAAGAATCTTCGATTATGTAAACCTGTTCAGGAGCAATCCGCATCTCCTCACAGCATTTTAAAAAGACATCCGGCTCGGGTTTGCTATGTTCTACCATATCCCCGCCTATGATCACATCAAAATACTCCTTAAGTCCCGCACTTTCCAGTTCTTCCTTCACGCGCAGGCTGCGGGTGGAAGAAGCCAGCCCCAGAACAAAGCCCTCCTTTTTGAGATAGGCAAGGAGCTGACGTGCTCCCTCCTTTACCGGCATACCGTTCTTGCGAACAGACTGCTGAAACCAATCCGACGATGCACTGCGAAACGTTTCGTACGGGAAGTCGCTGCCGTAGTGGGCTAAGACAAGCTGCTTTGTAACCTGCGCGTTTGTCCCGATGCAGGAATAAAAGACTTTCTCCATCTCACTTTCGTCATAGCCGTACTGCCGCGCAAGTTCCCGCCATGCTTGCAGGATCAGATTCTCCGTATCAAAAATGACTCCGTCCATATCAAAAATAACCGTTTTTTTCATTTTATATTCCCATCCGTGTGGCAGATCACTCTGCTTTATGCCTCAACCGGCTTCCTCGCATACCTGCGAAGTGACTTTACCGCCTTCTCCTCAATGATAGGCTCCATATGTTCCGCAACATACGCCGCCCTAAGCAGATCATCCGAAACAAATCTTCCAAACTCCGCCGCCTTTGAACATACCGCGGCAAATTCCTTTCCGGAGAGCTTGGATCTGGTAAAGATCAGAAGATAGGCTCCTGTTTTCGGATTCTTATAGAGCTGGCTGACGATCTTGCACTTTGTCGGGATATAGGTACAGAACTCGGCAGCATCATCGATCGAGGAAAACTCATAGATGCGCAGTCCCTTGTCGCGCGTATCTTTTTTGCTCTTCCCCTTTTTTCTTGTCCCTCTCTCCTCCCCGCCTGCTGTCCGGGCAGGAGCGGCGGCACTTGCGGCCTGCGGACGTTTTTGCTCCTTTCTATCCGGCTTCTGCTCCTGATTCAGGTCTCCGAGAAGCTTTCTGACCTGATTGATAAAATCCATGATATTCATCTGCCCTTTTTCGGAGAACATGATGGAAATGCCATTGTCGGGAAGCGGCATGATCTGCAGCGAAACAAGACCCCTTTGCAGTTCGAGACCCAGTTCCTCCACCGCCCGCTGCACGATCATCTGCAGAACGCCCTGCACTTTCTCTCTGTTGATCAAAAAATCATCGATCTGAACGCCGTATTCCTTCATATCACTCTCAGTCAGGATGCAGCATACCGTATCTTCATTGATCTTTTTAAACGTCATATCATCAACTCCTCTATATCACTTTTCACCGGCACGCTTTCATCTGCCTTTATCGAGAAGCTCTCTGAGTGCCTCTTCTCCCTCATCGATCCAGGCAGCTTCCTCTTCCTCGTTCAATCCGAGATATTTCGCCAGCGTCCGCTCATCCTCACTCTCGTTCCAATCGCAGACATAGTCGTCGATCTCTTCAAAGTCGATCTCGCCTGCCAGATAACGTTCCTTAAAGTTCATTTTCATTCTCCTTTCCATTCTGCCCTCAGTGCAGATTCTCCAGATTCTCCCTGATCTCACGCTCCGCAAGCCTGATATCCTGCAAGAGTTCCCTGGATGAGATCAGCCGGGCTCCCTGCCCCGTGACTATGATCTGCTCCAGACCGTCGCTCGTCGCGACACTTATGTCATATTTCTTGCCGTGTTCATGTGTGAATTTCTCGATATATTGATCTGCTGTCTCGGCTTCTCTGGTAAACACCACATGGATATTATGGTAGTCCATGATCTCCGTATCATGCCCTTTTACGCGATAGGCATCAAACACAGCGATGAGTTCACAGCCTCTGACAGCCTGATAATTACAAAGGATATCCAAAAGCCTGCCTCTGGCGCCGTCGATATTGACCGCAGCAAGCTCCCTCAGATCCTCCCATGCAAAAATGACATTGTAGCCGTCTACAAGCAGATAACGATCTTTCTTTGGAACTGCTGCGGCTTTTCGGATAATGACAGGATAGTCATCACTCGGCTTTTTGCTTCGCAGCTTCTGTCTTTCATTGCCTGCAGACCTGGTATTTGCATGGCTTGCACGGTACAGGATCTCATCGATCTCCTCCGTTGCGAGAGGCTCTCCCGAGATTGATCTGACAGCAGCGCTCGCACTCACCATGACATCATTGTCACCCTTCGGTTCCAACACCGACGGAAGATGCATGTAGCGTTCGACCTCATCCCACGGTACATACATACCCGCTCCGTGTGAGCAGAACACCGATCCGGTAGGTTGCCGGTAATCCGACTCGCTGTCGTATCCCTTTGCCGCGATAATCTCCTGTGCCTGCACACACTCCTCATATCCATGAAAGGCAAGGGTCAGTCTGCCTTTTCCTTTGGTGTAAGCAGTAACGTCCTTTTGATAATTTCTCATGCCCGAGACGGGGCCGATCCCTTCAAGGATCGCGGTTTCCTCCACTATCTGCGGAGCATCAAACCTTCCTCCCTGCTTCTCTATGTCCGTCATGGCTCTTCCTACCAGATCCCGCGGAAGCACAAGCCGAAACGCATAATACGGCTCCAGCAGCACGGACTCTGCCTTCTTAAGCCCCTGGCGCACTGCGCGGTAGGTTGCCTGTCTGAAATCGCCGCCCTCCGTGTGCTTAAGATGCGCTTGGCCCGCCATAAGTGTTATCCGCATATCCGTGATGGCGGCGCCGGTCAGCACGCCGCGGTGTATGCGCTCCCTCAGATGGGTCAGGATCAGCCTCTGCCAGTTCCTGCCAAGCGCATCCTCACTGCACGCACAGTCAAACTCCAGTCCGCTCCCTCTTTTGAGCGGTTCGAGGATCAGATGTACCTCCGCATAGTGCCTGAGCGGCTCAAAATGACCGATCCCCTCCACAGGAGCTGCGATCGTTTCCTTATATACGATATTTCCCTCGGAAAATTCTGCTTCCACGCCGAAGCGTTCCCGGATCAGACTCTTTAATATCTCGATCTGAACCTCGCCCATCACCTGCACGCGGATCTCCCTTGTCTCCTCCTCCCAGGTGATGTGCATTTCCGGGCATTCTTCCTCCAAAATGCGGAGTTTTGATATCATGACATTTTTGTCATATCCTTCCGGGAATTCCAGACTATAGGCAAGAACCGGTTCCAGATACGGCTTGATCACCTCACCTGCTCCTCCCAAGGTCTGTCCGGCCATCGTATGTTCCAGTCCGGTAACGGCGCAAACACATCCCGCCTCCACCTGTGAGACCGTCTCATATCTGGTGCCGGAATAGAGGCGGATCTGATGCACCTTCTCTGTAACCGGTGCACTTTCCTCATCGCCCGGCGTATCTGCGGTACCTGTTTCGATCAGATCCCTGACCTTCAGGCTCCCACCCGTGATCTTCATGTAGGTCAGCCGGCTTCCCTGCTCATCCCTTCCGATCTTGTATACGGCAGCGCCAAACTCCGGTTCGTAAGTGCCCAGGGCCGTATACTTCGCCAGCCCCGCCATCAACTCGTTAACCCCGTCAAATTTTAGTGCAGAACCGAAAAAGCAGGGAAATACCTTTCGCTCTGCGATCAGTCTTTGTACATCACCGGTATCCGGCACTGCATTTTCCAGAAACTTTTCCAAAAGTCCCTCGTCACACATCGCCAGATTCTCATAAAACGCCTCTCCCTCCTGATCAGAGAAATCGATGCAGCAAGGATCCAACTCCTTTTGCATCTCACGCATCAAGGCCTGCCTGTCCGTTCCCTCCTGATCCATCTTGTTGACAAAGACAAAAACAGGTATCCGATAGCGCCTGAGGCTCCCGCCTGGGTGGAAACCGCATCTTCCTTCGGCCGCAGGATCCCGACGATCCTGAGCTCCGGCGCTCTGCTGACAGCGGCTTCGAGGAAAGCCTGGTCGCTGCGACGGTCCAGATAGG
>JAGBQU010000255.1 GCA_017632755.1 Lachnospiraceae bacterium | reverse complement strand
TCTTCGTGGATACTGTGACGATATACGGTGTGGCGCAGGATCAGACCATATAGAAAAGGGATCAGAAACTGGAGGAGGATACCGGGGATACGGGATGTATCATGGTAAACATTTCCCTGTACAAATGAAAAAAAGAACGCAGGACCGATATTGTTGGTGAAGGCAAGCAGATATTCCGCTTCTTTTTTGGTCAGGCGGTCTGCCATGTACAGATCGGTGATGTTTTTTGCGCCCATGGGAAAACCGCATATGAAACCGGTTACAAGGACATAGATACCTGCATCGCTTACCCGAAACAGAGGTTTTAGCAAAAAGCGGAAGGGTTTGCAAAACAGAGAGATCAGATCAAGTCGGATCAGCAGACCGGAGAGGATCATAAAGGGGAGGAGCGCAGGGATCATCTGTGCAAACCATGTTTGCAGCCCGAGCGATGCAAACTCTTTTGCCATCCCGGCATGCAGAAGGATAAAAAGCATAAAGCCGGATATCAGGATGGTCAGACTTCCTCTTGAAATGATATATTTCATGGATTCCCTCCACAGCATAGACGGATCGCAATCGGGCAAAGAAAACCGGCTGTCATGTGATCGGCGATCTGCAAAAACAGGTAACTAAGAAGCACGTTAAATGATATGAACGAAACGGACAGTTCATGCAAGGGATGAGAATGAGACTGGATAAATATTTGGCAAATGCACTTGGCTTATCCAGAAGTCAGGTAAAACAGTATCTGAAAAAGAATAGGATCACCGTGAACGGAAACCGGGTGACAGACGGTGCTTTTCAGGTTGCACAAAGCGGCGATCAGGTCATGTGCATGGATCAAACGATTGTATATGAGAAATATCAGTATTATATGTTTTATAAACCGGCAGGTTGTGTGACGGCACGGTCAGATAAGGAGCACAGGACGGTCTTTGACTATGTAAAGGAGATCCCCTGCAAGGATCTGTTTGCGGTTGGACGGCTAGACAAGGATACGGAGGGGCTTTTGCTCCTCACAAACGATGGGAATTTGGATCACTCTCTGATGAGTCCGCAAAAACATGTGCAAAAAACCTATTATTTTGAGGCAGATGGGACACTTACAGACGAGAAGATCCGGCAGCTGGAGGAGGGTGTCCTGATCGGGGCGGATGAACCGCCGACGGCTCCGGCGATCCTGGAGCAGGTCACACACACGGATGGAAGAGTCAGCGGCAGAATCAAGATCACGGAGGGACGTTACCATCAGGTCAAGAGAATGCTCCATGCGGTGGACTGTCAGATCACCTACCTGAAACGGACGGCGATCGGCGCACTGCAGCTTGATGAGTCGCTTGGCGGCGGGGCTTTCCGCAGACTCACGGAGGATGAGTTAAAGCTGCTTGCGGAAGGTGCATCAAACATTGCCGATAGCAACTGTTAAAGAGGGAACTGGTCTGCAGGACAGAATAAAGGTACGAGAAAAGATTTCGGTACGAGAAGAAATCGGATCATGAGAAGGAAGCTGAGTGCGAGATGGAGAGCGGAAGAGACAAAAAAGTTTTGCATAGAGCGGAAAGTAGGCAGGAGAGGGAAGCGTTTCTGCCTGTCTGCATGGAGGATCTGCAAAGCCGTGGGATCCGTCAGCTGGATTTTGTCTATATAACGGGAGATGCCTATGTGGATCACCCGTCTTTTGGAACAGCCATCATATCCAGAATTCTCGTTTCACGTGGATATACGGTGGGGATCATTTCACAGCCGGACTGGAGGGATGATCAGAGCATCGCGGCACTCGGAAGACCCAGACTGGCATTCTTAGTCAGCGCCGGGAATATGGACTCGTGTGTCAATCATTATTATGTTTCCAAAAAACGCAGGGAGACGGATGCCTATACACCCGGAGGCGAGATCGGGAAAAGACCTGACCGAGCCACCATTGTTTACGGCAATCTGATTCGTCGAACCTATAAAGACGTTCCTATCATTCTTGGCGGGATTGAGGCGAGCCTTAGAAGACTCGCCCACTATGACTACTGGTCCGATTCTTTTAAGCGTTCGGTGCTTCTTGACAGTGGTGCGGATCTGATTTCCTACGGAATGGGCGAAAAATCGATCGTGGAGATCGCGGAGGCGCTGGACAGTGGCATCGACATTTCAGATATCACTTTCATCAAGGGGACGGTTTACAAGACAAAAGACTTATCCGGTGTATACGATGCGTTGCATCTGCCGGATTTTGAGAGCATGAAAAGAGATAAACTCCTTTATGCCAAAAGCTTTAAACAGCAGTATGACAATACCGATCCCATCACAGGGAAGCAGCTTGTGGAGAAATACTCGGATCATCTGTATGTGGTGCAAAATCCACCGCAGGAGGCGCTGACCATGCAGGAGATGGACGATATTTATGCGCTTCCCTATGCGCGGACTTACCACCCCATGTATGAAGCGCAGGGAGGAATTCCCGCCATAAAGGAGATCAAATTTTCCCTGATCAGTAACAGGGGATGTTTTGGCGGTTGTAGTTTTTGTGCATTGACTTTTCATCAGGGAAGGACAATCCAGGTGCGTAGTTATGAATCCATTTTACGTGAGGCACGGCTCATCACACAGGATAAGGATTTTAAGGGGTATATTCATGATGTGGGAGGTCCGACAGCGAATTTCAGACATCCTTCCTGCGAAAAACAACTCACAAAAGGTGTATGTCAACACCGGCAGTGTCTGTTTCCCGAGCCATGTCCGAATCTGAAAGTGGATCACAGTGATTATCTTGCACTGCTGCGTAACCTCCGGGCACTTCCCAAGGTCAAGAAGGTGTTTGTGCGAAGCGGGATACGTTTTGACTATCTTTTGGCGGATAAGGACGATACCTTTTTCCGGGAACTTGTCCGGCATCATATCAGCGGACAGCTGAAGGTCGCGCCGGAGCATATCTGTGACGCGGTGCTTTCCAGGATGGGAAAACCCCGGAATGAAGTGTATGAACGTTTTTCTCAAAAGTACAGAAAGTTAAATGAACAGATGGGACTGAAGCAGTTCCTTGTTCCGTATCTGATGTCATCCCATCCGGGCTCTACGCTCAAGGAGGCTGTCAGTCTTGCGGAATATCTCCGGGATTATGGGTATATGCCCGAGCAGGTACAGGATTTTTATCCGACGCCATCCACCATGTCAACGGTGATGTATTACACCGGTGTGGATCCGAGAGACTTAAAACCTGTTTATGTGGTAAAAAATCCCCATGAAAAGGCAATGCAGAGCGCGCTGATCCAAGACAGGGATCCCCAAAACTACGATCTGGTGAGGGAGGCACTGCATCTGGCGGGGCGTGAGGATCTGATCGGCTTTGATCCCAAATGCCTGATCCGGCCCAGAAAGCTGCGATCCGAAAAGCTGGCAGAAAGCAGAAAATGCGGCAAAGCCGGGGTGAGAGAAAAAGGCACGGCAGGTAATGCGAGAGGTATGGCAGGTAGGGCGAATGGTACGGCAGATAGCGGGAAAGGTTCTGCAAAAAGAGCAAAGGGCACGGCAGGCAAGGCGAAAGATCCTGCAGGCAAAGTGAAAGGCGCGGCAGGCAAGGCGAAAGGCACGGCAGGCAAGGCGAAAGATCCTGCAGGCAAGGCGAAAGGCGCGGCAGGTAGTGTGAAAGGTTCTGTAAAAGAACGAAAAACTCCACAGGCAGGGCGAAATATTTCGAAGAAAGGACGAAGGAACTCGTAGCAAGAGTGAAGAAAACAAGGGAAGAAAGAGTCAAATCGACCGGAGTTTGAGATTCGTTTATAGTGGGTTTGTTGCGGAATTATTATAGCAGGAATTGCAAACAGTCTTTTCATAGATGTATGCTTTGCTGCCCGAGGAAAGGAAAGAAGGAAAAGGTATGAAAATAGCAATCGTGACAGGTGCCAGTTCTGGCATGGGACAGGAATTCGTCAGACAGATCGATCAGCGCTGCTACGGGATCGACGAGATCTGGATGCTGGCAAGAAGACAAAGTGAGATGGAAGCATTGCAGGGACTTACACAGGCAAAGCTGCGTGTTTTTCCTGTGGATGTGTCGGATAAAGTGGCACTTTTACAGTTTGAGGAGTGTCTTGCCATCGAAAAGCCCGATGTTAAGATTTTGGTTGGGTGTGCCGGATTTGGTAAGATGGGCGATTTTGATCATATCGACAAAGACGATAATCTGGGAATGATCGATGTCAACTGCATGGGTCTG
>JAGBQU010000254.1 GCA_017632755.1 Lachnospiraceae bacterium | reverse complement strand
GATGAGATCGCGGGCGAGATCAATGACCGGGGCGAGGCGGTCGTCTTTTTGGGTGACGGAGTTCCGGTGTATGAACAGAGATTGCGCGAACTGCTTCGAGTACCTTTCGAATTTGCACCCGCATATTGCAACAGGCAGAGAGCGGCAGCTGTGGCTACGCTCGGTCTGCAGTACATGGCAGAAGGGAAAACGGTCCCGGCTGCGTTGCATAAACCGGATTATCTGAGATTATCGCAGGCGGAGAGGGAAAAGCTCGAAAAAGAAAAAACGGAAAAAGGTGAAGAGATTGATAACCTTTCATAGGATGCAGCCGGAGGATCTGATACAGGTCAGTCGGTTGGAGGCGCAGACTTTTACGATGCCGTGGTCGCTCGATGCATACCGGAGGGCACTCGGCGATGAGAATACCTTGTATATTGTGGCAAAAGATGGCGCACATGTGGTCGGCAGCTGCGGTGTCCGCAACATACTCTCGGAGGGAGAGATCACCAATGTGATGGTTGAGGAAGCGTACAGAGGGAAATCGATCGGCACATCCTTGCTCATGCGATTGCTTGACGAAGGGGAAAAGATCGGGATCGAATCCTTCTTTTTGGAGGTGCGCTGCTCAAATGAACCTGCGATCGCATTGTATCAAAAATGTGGCTTCCGGGTGGAGGGCGTGCGCAAAAACCTATATGAAAAGCCCGCGGAAGATGGTCTTGTCATGTGGAGAAGACCGGCCTAAGGGCAGGAAAACACAGGTAACAAAGCTTTTATTTCCCATTGGAATTTTGCTCGTTTCTTTTTTATAATAAAATGGAAGCATAGAGGCGGTCCGATCGCCGTATGCAGGGTGCAGACAATCCGGGTATTGTTTTCAGAAACAGGAAATGAGGGCATTATGAAAGAATATTCGAAGGACAACGAACTGGTCAGAGTCGTGTGCAACGGCTGTAAAAAAGAGATGAACGTAGAACATGGGATCCTGAAGGAAGGTTTGTTTGAGGGGACGCAGACGTTTGGTTTTTTCTCGAGAAAAGACGGCTGCACGCACGCGTTTGATCTCTGCGAAGATTGTTATGACAGGATGATAGGAAGCTTTCTGCTTCCGGTCACAGACATAGAGGAAAAGGAATTATTGTAGATGCTGGACATTTGTTTACTTGGGACCGGCGGTATGATGCCGCTGCCTTACAGATATCTGACGGCCATGATGGCGCGCTTTAACGGAAGCAGTATCCTGATCGATTGCGGTGAGGGGACACAGGTCGCCATGAAGAAAAAAGGGTGGAGCCCCAAGCCGATCGACGTGATCTGCTTTACCCATTATCATGCGGATCATATCAGTGGGCTGCCGGGGATGCTGTTGACCATGGGAAATGCGGAGCGGACGGAGCCTGTTCTCATGATCGGCCCCAAAGGCTTAAATCGTGTTGTCTCAGCTCTCCGTGTCAGTGCACCGGAGCTGCCGTTCGAGATCCGGTTTCTTGAGCTGATGGAGAATGAACAGGCGATCCAAATGAACGGATATCGCATCGAGGCATTCCGTGTAAACCATAATGTGACATGTTACGGTTACAGCATTGTCGTGGACCGGAGCGGCAAGTTTGATGTCGAGCGGGCAAAAGCCCTCGGCATCGAGATGAAATATTGGAACCGCCTGCAAAAGGGCGAGACCATTTCAGACGGAGATGTCATCTATACGCCGGACATGGTTTTGGGAGAAGCAAGGAAGGGCTTGAAAGTCACATATTGTACAGACACCAGACCGACACCGGTTCTTGAGGAGCATGCAAGGCAGTCGGATCTGCTCGTCCTTGAAGGAATGTATGGAGAGCCGGAAAAGCAAAAGAAAGCAAAGGAGAACAAGCACATGACATTCTATGAGGCTGCAAGCGTGGCCAAACATGCGGATGTTCCCGAACTCTGGCTGACCCATTACAGCCCGTCCCTGACAAGACCCGATCCGTTCATGTCCGAGGTTTGGAAAATCTTTCCGAACGCCGTTGCGGCAAAGGACGGACAGAGTGTGGAGCTTGTATTTGAACCGTGAAAAACGCATAAGATAAAGGAGGGTGCTGATGAAACGCTTCAGAGGTACCAAAGGCATCATTTTGTTGGCCGTCCTTGTCGTCATGATGGTAGGATATTATCATTATCTTTCAAACAAACGGGCTACATCCGTAAAGGAGGAGACAAGGTCGGAATATGAGATCATGACTCCTGTCCAGGAGGTGCTCTCGCGAAACCTGGAGACCAACTATCCGCCGACACCGCGTGAGGTGGTCAGGTATTTCAGTGAGATTTCCCAATGTTTTTACAATGAGGATTATTCGGAAGAACAACTCTATCAGATGGCGATGAAAATCCGGGAGATCTATGACGATGAACTTGTAGCTAACCAGACGGAGGAGGATTATCTGATCCAGCTGAAGGCCGATATCGCAGAGTATAAAGAGAAAAACAGAACGATAGCCGGCTTTTCCATGTCGTCCACAATGGATGTGGAAATCTATGAGATGGAAGGACATGAGTGGGCAAAGTTACATTGTATTTACAATATAAAAGAAAGCGTGCTGATCAACAGTGATATGCTGTTTTTGCTCAGACGGGATGCGGATGGGCATTATAAAATATTCGGCTGGCAGTTGCAGGAGAATCCGACAGGAGACGAGGCTTCTGTAACGATGGATCAGCAATAGTTTGTGAGGGTCATAAGATGACGGAAGATGTATATATATTGGCGATCGAGAGTTCCTGTGATGAGACTGCCGCGAGCGTGGTGAAAAACGGTAGAGAGGTACTCTCCAACATCATTTTTTCGCAGATCGATCTGCACACGATCTACGGAGGAGTGGTACCGGAGATCGCATCACGAAAACACATAGAAAAAATCAATCAAGTGATCGAGGAGGCGCTGAGAGAGGCGGGAAAGACGCTGGAAGAGATGACTGCGATCGCAGTGACGTACGGACCGGGACTGGTTGGAGCCCTTCTTGTCGGTGTGGCAGAGGCAAAGGCGATCGCTTTTGCGAGCGGCAAGCCTCTGATCGGCGTTCATCATATCGAAGGACATATTTGTGCCAATTATATTGAAAATAAAGATCTTGAGCCGCCGTTTGCCTGTTTGGTCGTGTCGGGAGGGCACACACATCTGGTGGTCGTTAAGGATTACGGAAAGTATGAGATCATAGGCAGGACGAGAGATGATGCAGCAGGCGAAGCCTATGATAAGGTGGCCAGAGCCATCGGACTTGGCTATCCGGGCGGACCTAAGATCGACAAACTGGCCAGGGAGGGAGATGAAAATGCGATCCCGTTTCCAAAGGCCAAGGTGGGTGCTTCCATGTATGATTTCAGTTTCAGTGGGTTGAAATCGGCTGTCCTGAATTATCTGAACGGATGTGAGATGAAGGGAATCAAGGTAAACCGTGCAGATGTTGCGGCATCCTTTCAAAAAGCGGTGGTTGATGTTCTTTTGGAACATGCGCTTTGGGCGATCGATGAATATGGATTCGACAAATTTGCCATTGCCGGCGGTGTGGCTTCTAACTCGGCACTCCGCAGTGCTTTCGAAACAGCTCTGCAAAAAAAGAAGGTGACATTTTATCATCCTTCGCCGATCCTGTGTACGGACAATGCGGCGATGATCGGTGCAGCGGCTTATTATGAATATATTGCCGGGCAAAGGAGCGGGTATGATCTCAATGCCGTTCCGAATCTGAAGCTCGGAGAAAGATAATAAAACAGTTTGGCGAGACGACCGGGTGAAGGACACCCGGTCGATGTGTGTGAAAGGGAGGGGGTCATATGAAGACCTGTGCGATTGTTCTGGCAGCAGGGCAGGGAAAAAGAATGAAGGCGGATGTTGCAAAACAGTATCTGCTTTTGGAGGGAAAGCCGGTACTGTTTTATCCTTTGCATGCTTTTGAGGAAAGCCGGATCGACGAGATCGTCCTGGTTGTCGGACGGGGAGAGGAAGAATACTGCCGCCGCGAGATCGTGGAAAAATATGGTTTTCAAAAGGTAAAGGCGGTCGTGTGCGGTGGCGCTATGCGCTATCACTCCGTTGCGGAAGGGATCAGGGCATGTTCGCCTTGCGATGTGGTGCTGGTCCATGACGGCGCAAGACCGTTTGTAACGCAGGAGATCATAGACCGCGCAGTGGAGGGTGCGATAAAGTGGAAGGCTTGTATTGTCGGGATGCCGGTGAAAGATACGATCAAGCTTGTTTCTTCGGACAGATATATTGAAAGCTCTCCGAACAGAGATCTTGTCTGGCTTGTGCAGACTCCCCAGGCCTTCGCATATGATCTGATCGCTCCGGCTTATGAAAAACTCATCGATTCTGAGGCAGAAGTGATTGAAAACGGGGTTAATATCACCGATGATGCCATGGTGGTTGCATATTTTACGGGACAGAAGGTCAAAATAGTGGAGGGTTCCTATCAAAACATCAAAATCACGACACCGGAGGATCTGCAGATAGCAGAAATTTTTGTGCAAGAAAATTTATGATTTT
>JAGBQU010000253.1 GCA_017632755.1 Lachnospiraceae bacterium | reverse complement strand
TAGGATGCCAGCATCAGAATACCGCCCCATCTTCTTAACTTATGCTGTTTGCCAAGTACGCAGAGCCATAGGAGCACCGCTGCCGCGATCATCACGATACTGTCGATCCGGAAATTCGATGCATAGGCCACCGGAGTGATCAGTGCCGTTGTTCCAACCACGAACAGGATATTAAAGATATTGCTTCCCACAATGTTTCCGATCGCGATATCCGCCTTGCCTTTGATCGCCGCCGTCACGGAAGTCATCAGCTCCGGAAGGCTTGTTCCCAGCGCAACGATCGTAAGTCCGATGATACGATCACTCACCCCGAACACCTTTGCGATGGCAGTTGCTGCATCCACAGTGACATTGCTGCCCAGAACGATCAAAGCGATCCCGATCACGATAAAAAGGAGCATCTTCCAGACCGGCCATGTCTTCTCGCCGGCCGTCTCAATCTCCGCTTCTCCGCTTTTTGCCATGCGGAGCAGGTAAAGGAGATATACGATGAGCAATGCCCAGAAGATCACGCCATCCACACGTGTCAGTTTTCCTTTCAAATAACCAAGTCCGAACATTACTCCGGAGATCAGTATCACAAAAGGGATCTCATAGGCGAAAGTAGATTTTTGAACCAGCAATGGCCGGATCGTTGCGGTAAGTCCCAAAATGATCAGTACGTTTATGATATTGCTTCCGACCACATTGCCGATCGTGATATCCGCCACTCCTTTGAATGCCGCGGAAATACTGACCGCAGCCTCAGGCGCACTCGTTCCAAGCGCGACGATCGTAAGGCCGATCACAAGCTGCGGAATCCCAAATTTTTCAGCCAGTGAACCTGCACCGTCTACAAACCAATCCGCTCCCTTTATGAGCATGGTAAAGCCAAGTATCAACAACAGAATCTGTATGAAAAGTTGCATGCGTCTTACCCCTCCGTACGGGGGCCTCCCCCCCCTGTTTTATTGCGTTCCCGCTGTTTATCGGCTACATATTTGGAAATCCTTGCGTTTTCCTGCGGGAACCGCGCTCCGTACAGCTTACGCCCTCCATCCATTTCCTCGATCCGGACGACCGTTGCAGCCACCTTAAACTGCGTTCCCGTGGACTCATCGTTGAAAACAAGCAGTACTGTGGATGACACTTTAGGCGGAAATGAAGCCTCCTCCAAATGCTTGTCATACACAATAAACCCTATTCCGTTGGCACTGAGATCCTTGATGATTGCTGGAAAAAACTTATTATTCAACCCATCCTGCAAAAAACCCTCGCACCCCATCCAGAGGCGAAAACTTTCTCTGCGGTTGATCTCTTTCATATTCTTAGCCGAGATGAACACATGGTATTTCTCACCCGAAGAAAAAGCAACTTGTTTTACGACAACTTCCTGCCACTGAAAGGGCTTTTTGGTCTTGAGGTCCATATATGTGACCACATATTGCGCACCCTTTTCGGGAAAACCGATGACCTTGTCGTTTTGCCTGATCGCTTCAACCAGAACGTATGGAAGCTTTTTGCTGATACTTTCAAGTGCACGAATCTGTCTTTTATCATCAACTGCGACGGCCTTCGTCTCAAACTCAAGCATCGTCTCACCGATCACTGCCTCAAGCTTTACCGTCGCACCTCCGCTTATTTCATTAATATACATGTTTGTCTCCTGTTTTCTAAACACTTATCCTCGTACATTTTCATCGTGCTGTATTTTTTCATGCAGACTTTCTGATATATATTACCACATTATTTTTAGGTTGACAAATATACTTTCCTATGCTTAAATAATTCTCAGCGATATGCGGATGTGGCGGAACTGGCAGACGCGCTAGACTTAGGATCTAGTGGGAGACCGTGCAGGTTCGATTCCTGTCATCCGCATTTATCCGAGCTGTTTTCATTCTATGGAAACGGCTCTTTTTTATTGATGTGATAGAAAAAAACAGCAGACCATGTCTGCTGTACTTTACTTCGTGAGCCACCGGGGACTCGAACCCCGGACAACTTGATTAAAAGTCAAGTGCTCTACCACCTGAGCTAGTGGCCCATATAAACTGGGCTAGCTGGATTCGAACCAGCGACTGCAGGAGTCAAAGTCCTGTGCCTTACCGCTTGGCGATAGCCCATTG
>JAGBQU010000252.1 GCA_017632755.1 Lachnospiraceae bacterium | reverse complement strand
ATCGCAGATTTGTGCGCAACTGCCATAGTCTCACCTCACATTGCTTTTTGAGGTTAGTATGTGCAAAATTGCAGCATAAAAACACAGCGAGAGAATAGATTGTCCTTAACCCAGCGCCATACCCTCCGGTATGTTGTGGAGTGTCACAGCTAAAACCATCATGGCCGTACGCGACAAACGGCTCCTTGGACCCTGCCCAAACGATCAAACTCCAGATGGATGCCGCCATAACTTTTTCTTATATTATATTCTTTTATTGGTAGAAATCAAGTAAGGGATCAAAAAAGCCGGATCCTAAGATCCGGCTTATCTTTACTGCTTGGATAACTCAACCAATTCTTTTATCATCTTCATAAGGTCTGTGGACATATTCTCATCGGAGAACTGACAGGTTCCGACCTTCTTGTGTCCGCCGCCGCCATACTTGAGCATCAGGCTGCCCACATCCACATTGGAGGTGCGGTTTAAGATGCTGTAGCCAACCGCTGCGCTGCAGCCGTGTCCACCCTTGCCGCTTACGATCCAGGCAGAGATGTTCTGCTCCGGATACAAGGAATAGATCATAAAGCGGTTACCGGAGTAGATCGGATCCACACCGCGCAGATCCGTGATGATAACATTGCCGCCCACCTTGGTATACTTGGAGACCATATCCTTAAATTTCTCTGTCTGCTCAAAATAAACCTCGATACGCTCTTTCACATCCGGCAGAGCCAAAATCTCTTCCGTCGTCATGGTACGGCATGCATCGATGAGTTTTTCCATGAGCTGATAGTTGGAAATCGTAAAATTACGCCATCTGCCAAGGCCTGTTCTCGGATCCATCAAAAAGCCGATCAGGATCCAGCCCTTGGGATTTTGTACCTCATCTATGGTAAGATTACCGCTGTCCACCTTATCGACGGCTTCCATCATATCATCAAACTGCGGAAATCTTTCCTTTCCACCGTAATATTCGTAAATGATACGTGCACAGGACGGCGTGATACGGCTCTCTCCTTTATACTTACCCTCAAGAGCAAGCCTTTCGTGCTCGCTTGAGTGATGATCAAACCATAATCCGCAGCCCTCCACAAAGGGAACATTTGCAAGACAATCGTCCTCCGTCACTTCCACCAGACCGTCCTGAATATCCTTTGGATGGGCAAATTTCCAATTATCAATGATTCCGGCTTCCTTTAATAAGGCACCGCATGCCAGACCGTCAAAGTCAGATCGGGTAATTAATCTCATGGCAATCTCCTTTTTTGCATATGCATATTGTATGATGTTGAAAAGGTTCTTTTCAAAGCATCATCTTCTCATCGTAAAAAATACTCGCACCCTATTATAAAATATTTATCACTTTTTTTCAACTACAAACCGTGTTTATCGAGTAAACTTACACATATTACACATATTGTGAAAAGTAATTTGCATTGAAAACCCTTTTCCTTTTTTGTATAATCGACAAAAAAGGAGCAGTTATGATAAGGAGACGGGATCATATGTCAAGAATACTGCAAATAGCCGGCCGAACGGGATGTGCCTTTCTGGATCTCATCCTGCTGCCGTTTCTGGCGGGAATCACATGTATACAGATCGTTTATCACAAGATCATAAGCAAGGAAGCTTTCCTCACGATATGGAAAAAAGAGTGGAAGGCTTTCCTTCCGACCTATTTGTTTGACAGCACGCTCCTGTCGGTTTTGCGGGTCATGGCGGTCTTTGGAGGATCCAAAAAAGAGTCGGTGATCGCCAACTATGAGAATAACCGGATCGTATGGCAGGATGAAGATCTGCAAAGAAAACTGTTTGATGAGCAGAGGCGTTACCTCGAGTATCAATCCCGCATGAATACACTTTCCTACGGCACGACGCGTCCGGGACTTGACAGACTGCTCTTTGGCGGGAAGGAGACCCTGAACGCCGGACTCAACAGCTGTGAGGTGATCGCCGTGTACAATGCTCTCACGGCGCTTGAAGACAATGTGCAGACATCCTTTCCCGAGCTGCTCTCCTATTTTGAGAGAAAGGGCATGGTCCTTAGCGGCTACTTCGGCACTGCACCGGACAGCATACATGCCTATCTGCGAAAACACTACCAGACAAAAATGATCATCGGCAGATGGATCCGCCCGGAATCGTTGCAAAAACTGGCAGCAGAATACACAGTCTTTATCATGACCGTCTACAACGATAAAACAGACATCACAAAGGAGATCCACACCATGTGCATCACTGCCAAAAACGGCAGATATCATGTCCATAACAGCGGTATGCGAAGCTCCTTCAAAAGTCTTTCACTGGCTATTGAGAGTTATAATGACAAAAAAGCCAGACCCATCTGTGTGATCGGAATCAGGAGTGAGGCAGGGTGACTGCCTGCACGGGCGTTTTCATCGCATTGATCTCTCCTCCGCTATAGCAGCCGTGACAGTCAGATCCGGCCGTGATGTAAAGTCCTTCCCGCGCGCATACCTGGAGACTGTATTTCGTGATCCAGTCCGTGTGCAGCGGATAATAGCATTCGATTCCCTCTATCCCCATATCCACAAAGCGATATAGCTCCTGCCAGAACTTCTCGAGCTCTCTCTCCTTGATCGTGACACCGGGATGCGCTAAGACGGCGATCCCTCCTGCCTTGTGTATCTTTTCAATGGCCGACGGCACATCCGGAAATTCCACGCAGCTGTAGGGACAATCATAGATCTCAAAAAAACGAAAGCCTTCTTTTAGCGAATCGGTAAAACCTTTTTCCATCAGATAGTGAAGCGCCTCAAAGCCACCCTTCGTCCTGTCGTAGGTAAACCTCTGAAACTCCTCAAGAGAGATCGTCTCGTGGTCGCGCTCCATTTTGCGTATCATCTGAATACTCACATCATCCAGTTTATGGCGGTTCTCCGTGATAAATGCATCAAAAGCGACATCTTCCAGATCCACATGGTAGCCCAGGATATGCACATTGTTCCCCCGATCGAGCGTGTTGATCTCCACGGCCGGAATGCAGCACATATCCTTATATTCCTCATGCTGCTTCACATGCTTTTGAAGTTGTCTTGCCCCGTCGAGCATATCATGATCGGACACCGCAAGCAGCCTGACACCTCTCTCATACGCTGTGCGTGCGATCTGATCGATCGTCATGGTTCCGTCCGAATACATCGAATGTATATGCAGATCCGCTGTAGACATCCTTATCTCTCCTCTCTCCAGATGCTCTAAATAGGTAATTGCGAAACTCCCGTTTACGAGATTTAGATTGTGCCGCTTGTACAATTCCTAATGCAGGTACTTGTGAGCCGTTACTCCATAAATCCAACATCATCCAGACGTATCATCCCTCTGTCTTTTTTGTCAAAGAGAAAGCGGATCGACGTGACCGAACCGGGATCAAAACCCTCTCCTTCAAGTGAGGAGACCGGTATCACCACCGTCTGGACCTGATGCTTAT
>JAGBQU010000251.1 GCA_017632755.1 Lachnospiraceae bacterium | reverse complement strand
CTTTGTCCGTTTTGCAAGGTATTCGCGGCGCTCTTTTGATTTTCCACCTCCAAGAGTGCCCTCTCTTTGGTGATCGTCTGATACTCCTCATAGGTGCGGTCATTGAGCATAAAACACTTTTCCTGCTCGTCCAGATGTCCCTGCGGAAAGACCCCTTTGGAAATGAGGCTGCGCAGATCCTTTACAACCAGCTTCTCCTTCCGACTGACAGCCTCCGCCAGCTCACAGATATTCTTATAGCCGGTCTTCTCGCTCAACTGAAAATACCGCGCCGCGCGGGTCAGCTGCGACTTTAGGCGTAGTCCTCTTCCCAACAAAAACACGGAACCGGCCAAAAGAAACAGGAACACGATCATAAGGGACAAAAAGCTTCCACTTTGCATCACCAGAAACAGGATCAGAAAAAGCAATGCCGGAATAGCAAAGACTCCTGTGCCTATCCAACCGAACACCTGAAACAGCGTCGCTGCGATATTACCGGTCTTTTTGTACCATGCACCTGCTCTTTGCTGCTGCCGCTCCTGCTGCGCTCTCTCCTGACGTTGCTCCTCCTGTCGGATTCGTTCTTCCCTTCGTCTCTGTGCTCCCTCCCTGATCTCCCGCTCCCGCTCCAAACGTTCCTGCGCGTAGCGTTCCCTCTGGGTCGCACGCTCGCGGATCCTCTGATTCGTGACCGTCTCTTCCGACTTGTCCGGATTCAGCCCGGCCTGTACCCCCTTAACCACATGCTCTGCAGCCTCGGATACTGCCACCTTCACCGTCTCGTTCACGAGCCTGTTCAGTCCGCTGAAATCCCCGCTGCCAAGCGCCTGTTCCAGCTCTATTTTAAATTGTTGTCCATAGTCCCGGTTATTTTGATTCTCAGACATGATCATTTCCACACTGTCATTAGATTAGTTACATAATCATTATACTGAAAAGGATATTCCATGTAAAGCACAAACCTTTTTCGGTAAATATTTATCGTAATTCGATAATTTTTTGTTGACATCTGTATTCCTGCGTGCTATATTCTTCACAAACAGGCGTTTCGCAATTACCTAATACAAAGACAGAAAGGAACAAAAACATGGATACAAATATGGATATGAACACGGATACGTATACGTATACGGATATGGATGCCGGGGCAACGATACCTGAGCATGCGCGGCCTCTTTTGGAGCATTTTGAAACCTTTGGCGTGGCAAGCATCGCCTACGGCCTTGTGTTAGCCTTGTGTCTGTATCAAAATTATGTCTCGTTCACGCTGCCCTTTTTTGCGGCGGTAACGATCTTTTACTATGGCTTTTGCATGAGAAAGCTGGGTCGGACGATCCGAAAAGACTCCGCGTTCTTTGCGGCCTGCATTTTGCTGCTGGGGGTCGCAACGGCGTGTACCGACAACGATTTTTTCATCTTTTTTAATTATGTGGGCATGCTACTGCTCCTTGTCACATGCCTGATCCTCAATTTTTATGAGAATGGGAATCTGCGCTTTTCCTACTATTTTGCTTCCATCCTGTGGGTCTTGTTCGGATCCCTCGGCTATCTGCAGTATCCCTTCCGCTCATGGCGTATCTTCCGGAACCGCAGCGGCAGAAGGACGGGAAAGGGGAGATATGTCATTTACGGACTCTTGATCTCTTTGCCTCTGCTTTTTGTGGTCATGATGCTGCTCACAAGTGCCGATGTTGTCTTTCGTAACATCTTTGAAGAGCTGTTTGATCTGTGGACTCTTCCGCAACACATACTTGGCATCGGATTTTTGTTTGCTCTGGGTGCCATGGGCTCCTTTATGATCCTCTCAAACCTTGTGTCCAATCCTGACCGACGCGACACATCGGCTGAACGCAGATACGAACCGATCATCGCGATCACCTTCACCTCGGTCTTGACCGCCTGTTATCTGCTGTTTTGCTTTATCCAGATCTTTTACCTTTTCCTCGGTAATATGGTACTCCCCGACGGCTATACCTATGCAGAGTACGCCAGAGAAGGTTTTTTCCAGCTTCTGTTTGTCTGCATCTTGAACCTGGTCATTGTCCTTGTCTGCATCGGAAGATTTCAGGATCATGTTGTCTTAAAGGTGATCCTCTCGGTGTTTTGTGCATGTAGCTTTATCATGATCGCTTCAAGCGCATTTCGCATGATTCTGTATATCGAAACTTATTACCTCTCGCTGGATCGTGTTCTCGTTCTCTGGTCCCTGGGCGTGATCTCTGTTTTGATGATACTCATTGGCATCAGCATTTACAAAAAGCACTTCCCTCTTTTCCGCTATGGCGTTGTGGTTGTCAGCATCTGCTATGTCCTACTCAGCCTCTCGCGGCCGGACACCTATATTGCGCGCTACAACATAGAGGCTGCCGCCCTTAAATTTACGCAGCCTGATTATTGGTATCTCCTGCGGGATCTGAGCGCCGATGCTGCGCCTGTTTTGGACGAATACGGACTGCTGCGCCAGGTCGGAAGGATCCGCCCCGGCGATGAGAATTATTACACGGAAGACGATGTGCCGTATGATGATTATATAGATGAGAATCTGTACTTTGCAGACAAAGAGTACTTTGATGAGAGCGATCCCTATGATCACGATATCACGGATTACTATTACCTGTACTCCCGTCTGCTCTATAAAGGCAGTAAAATGAGTCTCAGAAAGTGGAATTACTCCCGCTATCGGGGATATCAGATCGCCAAGAGATACTCGATCGATCTGGAATAAAAAAGAATGCCGCTTGCGGGCTTATCCCCCCAAATGAAGTACCTGTAAAAGCAACAACCAGCTCATTCCGTAATATGTTACCACCGCAACAAGGTCGTTGATCGTCGTGATGAGAGGACCCGATGCAACTGCCGGATCCACTTTGATCTTTTTGAAGAACAATGGTATCAACGTACCTGTTGCGCTGGATATGAGCATTGCCAGAAGCAGGGAAACGCCGATACATCCCGATACCGCATAGCCAAACAGCCAGCCCCTGCCCTTCACAAAGCAGATATACAATCCGATCAAGGCAAAGGAGACCACGCCGAGAAGCAATCCGTTGCAAAGTCCGACTCTCATCTCCTTCACAACAAGGTACATCTTCTGCTTTAGCGTCAGCGTCTCATCCGTCAGGACACGGATCGTCACAGCCAGAGACTGTGTTCCCACGTTTCCGGCCATATCGAGGATCAGCGACTGGAACGCCATGATCATGGTCAGCTGCGATACCACCTGCTCAAACGCTCCCACCACCGTGGATACCACCATACCGAGCCCGAGAAGGATCAGAAGCCATGGGAGACGCTTCTTCATGCTCTCCCTGAGCGGCTCTCTCAAATCCTCCTCCGCGATCAAACCTGCAAATCGCGCATAGTCTTCTCCCATCTCTTCATCGACAACCTCGATGATGCTCTGCGCCGTGATGACACCGAGCATGCGATTGTTGTTATCCAGAACGGGGATCGAATCCTCCGAATAGTCTTTCAATCTCTCGATACAGTCATCGATGCTCTCATGACCGTACACATAGGGGAATGTCGTGACGATCTGTTGATCCAGATCATCGTTTTGACGTGCAATGATCAGATCCTTCAGATCAATGGCGCCGTAAAATGCCCCTGTCTCATCCACCACAAACAAGGTTGAGATGTTGTCATTCTGCGCAGCCTGGCGGACCAGCTCGCTCATCGCCTGCTTGACGGTCAGATCTGCCGTGATGACAATATAGTTCGTCGACATCTTGCTACCGATCTCGTCCTCATCAAAGGATGCGATGAGTGCAACATCCTTTCGGGATCTCTCATCCATCAGCTCGATCAGAAGGCCTCTTTTTTCCTTGTCCATCTCTCTTAGGACATCGACCGCGGAATCCGCCTCCAACTCCGAGATGATCTCTGATGCCTTGTGGATGTCCATCTCGTCCAGATATTTTCCCGCTTCCTCCTCGTCCGTGTATTCCAGTACGTCCGAGAGCATGGATACGCTCAGAATACGATAGAGCTTTTTTCGCTCCTGAACCGTCAGCCTTGAGAGAACCTCAGCGATATCATTTCCGTGGTAATCGTCAAGTTTATCGCGCATTACCCGCGGAGAGGAATCGCTGCGGATGATCCGTATGATCTCCTCCTCGTAGTCCGGCCTGCTGTTTACATCCAGCTCCGGATCATTTGTATGTGTTTGTTCTATTATCTTTTCTGCACTCATTTCTTTTCCTTTTAAACCTTTCACTTTTATTTCGTAAAATGAATATAAGGGCAGAAAAATGCCGGAAGATCTGCTAACGCAGGAAAAATCAGGGGTATCGCGATCACAATACTCCTGATCATAGACCGGTGAAACAATCTCCTTTTTAAAGAAAAGCTACAGAAAATCCGAGAGAGATCATGGATAATCTGCCG
>JAGBQU010000250.1 GCA_017632755.1 Lachnospiraceae bacterium | reverse complement strand
GACACATTGCAGGCGGTATGCCTTCCGGGCGGCCATCGCCCTATGTGTCTGCATTCTGGCTTATCCTTATGCGATCGTCCTCTTTTTTGTATGCCTCATCCTGCTGATCCGATGGGACAGGAGAGAATCGCATGCCGCTGCCTTGCTATTTACACTTTGCTGCATGGGATTGGGACTGCTCTTTATGGCATACATCTTATCCGGTATCTCTGTGACACAGCTGTGGGAAAATCTTTCGTATGTGCTGATGGACGAATCCCACGATCAGTCGCTAAAACAGATGTGGCTTACCCATATCGGAACCATTGGGGAGATGCTTCTTCCGACATTTTTGATCCTTCTTGTTTCGCAGGCATCGATCCTTGCAGACAAGGGGCGTGCGGCGAAAAGACGCGATCTGACCGTTTCTGTGGCGGCCGTCGCGCAGTCTGCTTTGTTTGTGGCACAGTTTCACACGATCACCAAGGTGAATTTTACCGTATTTTTGCCTTTGATCTGTCAGCTTACGCTTTTTTTGGGATATGTCTGCTGGCTGCTTACGCGGGAAGATCTGTCCCCGGCGGATGCGAAGCGTGAAGATGGGGAAGATACCGGCAACGTAAGGGTAGCAGAGACAGACATGATTTTGGCGATGGGGCTGACAGGCATCCTGGGTGCGGTGGTCGTGCTCTCTTCATCCAATCTGGACGCCAATTATTCCATGGGATTTCTGTTTACGGCATTGCTTGCGGTATGTCTCGTGACGGAGCGGATCCTGGGACGCTGTGTGAATGTGCGAGGGCGCATGGGTTTTATTACAGTGTGGGCAGTGCGATTGACGATACTTGTATTCGGTATCCTTTTGCTGGTGACCAGGGTGTTTCTTGTCCGGTTTACCTCGACCCAGCGAAAGAATATATTTGAAGGCTATTATGAGACGGAGCATGGACCGCTTGGCGGAATACGGCTCGGAGAGTATGACTACAGGCAGTATGAGGCCAAATTGCAGGCGTTGGAGGAATATGTCTCTGAGGAAGATGTATTTTTGTACGTGGGCTGTGATATGTTTTTATACAGCGGCTGCGACGGACGCATCGGCACGGGCAATACCATCTCGACACCGGCCTTTGGGAAACAGCTTCTGGCATATTATGACAGGTATCCGGAGCGTGTGCCGACGGTCATGTTTGTGGATCGGGAATATGTTGCGGATTTTACCGCAGTGCTGAAGGAGGAACCGTTTCAAAGCTTTGTGAATGCGCATTATGAGCTTGATATGACCGCGCAGAACCTGCCGATTGATGTGTATCGTCTGACGGATTGACCGGGCGGATAGGAGAGGAACATGAATGTGATAAGACTGATGCTTACAGAGCTGCTGTTGGTTCTCCCGATGCTGATCATCGGAGCCGCGGCACTCGCATTTTTGAATAGAAAGAAGGAAAAACACCAGAGCTGCATTGCGGTGGCCTTTTTGACGGGAACGGGCATATGCATGCTTTGTTTTGCCGCCTTAGTGCTTGTCGGGGCGCTTCGGGGAACTGCATTTGCAACGGTTTATCGGTGGTATCTGGCTGCGTTTTGTCTACTGATTCTGCTCAGCCTGACTTTGATCCTGTTTGCAAAGGTCGTGCGCAGTTATGTGATCATGCGATTAAAGGCACTTCGGATCAAAAGCAGATGGCCGTTTTATGCGGCGCTCTTTTTGCTCTATCTGACGCTTGCCGGAACGTATTTTTTGCACAGTCCGCTCTTGGAAAACCGGTTTGATCTGCCGGAACGTCTTGCCACGATGGAGGAGACAGGACTGCTTTGTGGAACGGATCCTCTGACAGGAGAATTGACGGGCGTGTCATTTTCGCTGGAGAGTGCGGGAAAAGCGATCCT
>JAGBQU010000249.1 GCA_017632755.1 Lachnospiraceae bacterium | reverse complement strand
GTCTCGATGAGCTTTTCAAAATATTTGTTTCCCAAAAGCCGGGTGGGATTCGGTGCGACCGGTCCGGCAAGGATCATATCCATATTTTTGATATTGGTATTGTAAATGACACTCTCAAGTTTTTCCTGTCCGGAAAGGTAATGTGACAATCCTTTGATCTCACTCTCACCCTTGATACCATGTCTGCCGACCAGCACAGACTTGCGAAGATCCGCATCGATCACAAGTACCTTCTGACCGGAGTCTGCGATCGACTGTCCAAGCATCATCGCGATCGTACTTTTTCCCTCATTGGGCGTACAACTGGTTAAGAGGATCGTCTTGATATCATCCCCACAAAACTGCAGATTGGTACGAAGGGAGTTATAAGCTTCTTTTTTGGCATAATCCAATTCCTTTAATTTCTCGATTTGTAAGGTCTTGCTCATTTATGCTTCACCCCCTTATTCTGAATCACGCCCTTGCGTTTCAACTTATCCCGCCTTGCGGTTGCCTTCTCCTCCGCAGCAATCGGGATGGCAGCAAGCATATTGATTCCCAGATACTTCTCAATGTCATCAGAGGATTTGATCGTATCGTTGAGCAGATAGCGCATGATAAAGAATGCGGCACATAAGATCGCACCCAGCATGGCGCCCAGCAAGGTATTTCTTGCAATATGTATGTTGACGGGCTTTTCCGAAGCATAACCATATTCTACGATACTCGGCTCATCCGTGTGCATGATGTCTGAGATCACCTTGCGCGATACATTGGCGAACTCATCCGCGATCACTTTGGCCGTCTGCGAATCATAGTCACTGATCGTGATGGACAAGATACGTGTGTTACTCGGATTCTGGATCGACATCTGCTTTAGCATTTCCTCATAGGAATGCTGCAGATGCAGATTGCCGATCACTTTTTCCACCACCGTACGGCCCTTGATCAGTTCCATGTAGTCCTGCGTCAGCTGCGTACCTACCTGAATATCCGCAAGGGAGGTAAGGGAGGTAGACTGCGTGAGAATATACAATTTGGAGGTCGCGCTATAGACCGGTCTGGTCAAAAATGCGGTGTATCCAAATCCCAATGCGCCGCAAAGGATCGCAGCAACCAGTAAAAAGATAATCTTATCGATCAAAAGATAAAACAGCTCCAGCAGATCGATCTCAATGGTTTCCTGTCTTTGGTTCATCATTCTCTCCTATTTCGCTTCTTTACAAGTATTTATTTTGCAATAATGCCTTCGGATTGTCAAACAGAATTTTGCCTAGTTCCTCCGACGTCAGTGCTTTTTCAAGTTTGGATATCGCCTTTTGCATCATCGGCGCACGGTATTTCAGATCGTGACAGTCACTGCCGAGGATATCAACAAGACCGAGCTTTGCCGCGCGGATACAGAAACGGCTCTCCTTGTGAAACAGATTTCCCACAAAGCTTTCCGTATTCATCTGAATGACAATGCCCAGTTCCTTCAACTCATGCAGAATATCAAAGGAAAGGAGCGACATATACCTCTCCACGTGAGCCAGGATCGGCTTATATCCCCGCTCCTGAAAGCTGCGGAGTGCATTTCGGATCTTATCATATTCCGAGCTGGTGCGAAATTCCACAAGCACATAATCCGTCTGTGCAATGGAAAAGATCTCTTTTCGTTCCAGATCC
>JAGBQU010000248.1 GCA_017632755.1 Lachnospiraceae bacterium | reverse complement strand
TGGAAGCTTTACCGCCTGCGCCACCTGATAAACCATGCGCACCGCGATGGGCTTGATGGCGGGACCGCTCATGCCGCCCGTCTTATTTGCGATCGCAAATTTGCGGCGATGTATGTCGATCTTCATTCCGGTGATGGTATTGATCATGGAGAGTGCGTCGGCTCCTGCCGCCTCCGCCGCCTTCGCCATCTCCGTGATATCCGTCACATTTGGACTGAGCTTCATGATGACCGGCTGCTTTGCGACTTTTTTGATCCGCGATGTGATATCGTAGAGCGCATCGGCCTTCTGACCGAATGCGATGGCCCCCTCTTTGACATTGGGGCAGGAGACATTGATCTCGAGCATGTCGACCGCCTCATCGGCGAGACGCTCTACCACCTCCAGATAATCTTCCACAGTCTTTCCGCAGACATTTACGATCACCTTTGTATCAAACTGTTTTAAAAATTCCAGATCGCGCTGTACAAACACTTCCACGCCGGGATTCTGGAGTCCTATGGCATTGAGCATGCCTCCGTACGTTTCCGCCACTCTCGGTGTAGGATTACCCGGCCAGGGAACATTGGACACCCCCTTTGTGATAACCGCGCCCAGCCTGCTCAGATCCACAAACTCGCTGTACTCCATGCCCGATCCAAAGGTACCGGAAGCCGTCATGACGGGATTTTTGAACGTGACGCCCGCAATGGTCACCTGTGTATTCTTAGCCTTATTCTGCTTGTCCATTAGATTTCCACCTCCTGTGCAAGATAGACCGGTCCGTCTGTACAGATCCGTGCATTGTGTACATGGGAATGATGATCGATCTCCTTCGTTTTAACGACGCATCCGAGGCATGCTCCGACCCCGCACGCCATCCTCTCCTCGAGTGAGATATAGGCATCCATCCCCTTCTGCTGACTGTACTCCTTGATCGCACGCAACATCGGCATAGGACCACAGGCACAAATGAGATCCGCACTCAGATCATATTCCTTTACCGCATGCATCACATTTCCTTTCACGCCGACACTGCCGTCCTCCGTCGCCACATAGACAGTTGCATATTTTTCCAGATCTTCCTTCAAAAAAAGCTGCCCGTCGCGGTATCCCACGATGACCGCAACCTCTCCGCTCCCTCCTTCATTGGCTTTGGCAAGTTCCTTCGCCAGCTGGAGCATCGGTGGGATCCCGATACCACCGCCCATCAAAAAGACCTTTTTTCCCTTTGCGGCATCGATCGGGAATCCGTTTCCCAGCGGGCCGAGGATCGAGATCGGCGCACCGGCGCTGTAGCCGGAAAGTTCCCGTGTCCCCTTACCTGCAACCCGGTATACCAGGCGGATACGCCTTCTCGCCTCATCCACCTCACAGATACTGATCGGTCTGGGCAGGAGCAGACTCGCATTTTGCGGATAAACGCTGACAAACTGTCCCGCCTTCGCCCCCTCGGCGATCGATGTCTCGATCCACATATCAAAAATGTCGTCCGCCATGCACTCCTGCCTATACACAACTGCGGTTTCCTTCTTCTTTTGTACCATTTATTTCTCCTCCCTCTGATATACGACCTTTCCGGCGCATATTGTATATTCGATCTTTCCCCAGAGCTCCCAGCCCTTAAAGGGCGAATTATCCGATCTGGATGCGAACGCATCTGCCACATAGGAGCTTCCTTCATTCAGGA
>JAGBQU010000247.1 GCA_017632755.1 Lachnospiraceae bacterium | reverse complement strand
TTGAGGTGACCGCACCGGACAGCATCCGGATCATGGTCTATGAAAAGGCGCTGGCGGGATGTGTGGAGACACTGGGCAACTATATCTATTTTGACCGTGACGGCATTGTGGTGGAGATCTCCGACAAAAAGACCGATGGCATTCCCCTTGTGATCGGATTGCAGATTGGTTCCTTCGCACTCAATCAGCCGCTTCCGGTCGATGATGAGAGTATTTTCGGGGATATCCTTATGGTCACACAGCTGCTTGCTTCGTACGAGATCCGTGCTTCCAAACTGTATTTTGACAGGTCGAGAAACCTGACACTGTACTTTGATGATGCGAGGGTACAGCTGGGGGCGGACAAGCAGATGGAAGAAAAATTGATGCTGCTAAAGAATATCCTGCCGTCGCTGGAAGGAAAAAAAGGAGTTTTGCGGCTCGAAAATTATGATGAAAACACAAAGAGTGTCACTTTTGAGCTGGAGTGAGTGACACGCACACATACAATATCTTGTGGCTGAAACAACAAAAATATTTATTTTTTCACAAAAAAAAGGTTGATAAATTCCACAAAAGATTATATGATATGATGTGTGTAGATATAAGGGTATGTGAAGGAGGAACACAACTTTGCTCGAGATTAAGAATAATGATGCAGGTTCTGCAGCCAAGATCATCGTTGTCGGTGTGGGCGGCGCAGGTAACAATGCTGTCAATAGAATGGTAGATGAAAATATAGACGGTGTCGATTTTATCGGCATCAACACAGATAAACAGGCGCTGCAGTTCTGTAAAGCGCCGAAGCTGATCCAGATCGGTGAGAAGCTGACAAAGGGTCTTGGTGCGGGAGCGAAGCCTGAGATCGGTGAGAAGGCTGCCGAGGAGAGCATCGAAGAGATCATTTCTTCGATCGAAGGTTCGGATATGGTATTTGTCACCTGCGGAATGGGTGGAGGAACCGGAACCGGTGCTGCACCGGTCGTTGCGCGTGCCGCAAAGGAAAAGGGGATCCTGACCGTCGGTGTTGTCACCAAACCGTTCCGTTTTGAAGCGCGTACCAGAATGGAGAATGCGCTCAGCGGTATCGAAAGATTGAAAGAATGTGTGGACACGCTGATCGTGATCCCGAATGATAAATTGTTGGAGATCGTAGACAGACGTACAACAATGCCGGAGGCATTAAAGAAGGCGGATGAAGTATTGCAGCAGGCTGTGAGCGGTATCACAGATCTGATCAATGTACCGGCAGTCATCAACCTCGATTTTGCAGATGTACAGACTGTTATGAAGGACAAGGGTATCGCACATATCGGTATCGGTGTCGGAACCGGTGATGACAAGGCGAGCGAAGCAGTGAAAGCTGCAGTTGCATCTCCTCTTTTAGAGACGACGATCGCAGGTGCAACGCATGTGATCATCAATGTTTCCGGCGATATCACATTGGCAGATACTTCCGATGCGGCAAGCTATGTAGAAGAACTCGCAGGAGAGGATGTAAACATTATCCTCGGTGCGATGTATGATGAGAATCAGACAGATACATGTACCGTCACCGTAATCGCAACCGGTCTTTTAGCAAAGGAAGCCATCGATGCGGGGAGACAGATCGCAAGCTTACATAGCACGATCGGACAGAAGAAACCCCATGTATCGACTACCAGCAGTATCATAAGCAACAATCCCAATGCCGGAACAGGTCCGATCCCGCCGATGACTCCCATGAAGGGAATGAGTGGCATCAAAAAGCCGGAACCGGTAAAGAGCAATGTGGAAGCGACATCTATCAAGATTCCCGACTTTTTACAGAGAAACAGAGATAAATAAAGAGTGTATTTTACATCCGTCATACCCGACTGGGTATGGCGGTTTTTTTTGCGATCGGTGTCGATGAAAAAGGGGAATGGAAGTCTTGCTTTCGACATAAAAAGGAGGAAGATTCGGCTACAATAACATAGGCAGGGAGGTGTATCGGAGATTGTATTTTTTGCGGAGGTATTTTGGCTGATCCATTTTTTTTGCGAGTACATTCTGTTGCGGATTGTTTTCTTTTTGATCGGAAAGCAGGTGAGCGGACCAAGACTTCTGAGTGCCGCAGCGGTGGCGGGAGGATTGGATATGTTGCTTGTGCTGGTGGGATTTTCCGGGATCTGTACATATATCTTTGCATACGTTATTTTTCCCCTCCTTGAGCTTTTCCTCTGCTTTGGCTTTTGCAGATGGCAGGAGTTTGCAAAGGCATGGATTTTGCTGTATGTGTCTGCTTTTTGCATGGGAGGCTTCCTTGACTGGATCTTCGATTGCTTCCGGCCTTTGAAAGAACGGGAATATCATCTGTGGACGATGTTGATCGCCGTGTATTTCCTGTGCGCTGCCCTGCATAAGATGACAAC
>JAGBQU010000246.1 GCA_017632755.1 Lachnospiraceae bacterium | reverse complement strand
TGAAGGATCCCTTCCGCAGCGATCTCACCTTCTGCAAGCGCTCCGGTCACATACTTCTGCGGTGCCCCTCCGGCCACATCACCTGCGGCGAACAGCCCCGGAAGGGTAGTCATTCGTTCACGATCCACCCAGTATCCACTCGCCGTATGCCCGCCGACAATATATGGTTCGGTACCTTCAATCTCAACATCTTCCGTTGCAGGTCCTTTTGATGTCACCCATTTTAATGTCTGCAGCGGCGCCATATTCAAATAGGCATGATAAAGATCTTTTTCCTTTTGCGCGTCTATACCGGTTGTTTTCAGATAGCATGGCCCTCGTCCCTCCAGGTTTTCCACTACGGTTCCCCACAGTCTTTGCGAAGTGGTAAGTCCGTATTTTTCCTCATAGATCTCACCTTCGGAATTCAGCTGTTTTGCTCCCACGCCCTGCGCCAATGTTCCGGTAGGTGCGATCGTATCTTTGCACCGGAGTGCTATGAAACGCATCTCAAAGGTCGTCATCTCTGCACCGGCCAATATTCCCATACTATAACCGGCTCCCGTATTGAACGGACTGTACCACATCTGATGTGCCATTCTTTCCGGATTGTTCGGGCGATAGATGCCCGCTGCACCTCCCGTTGCTACCAGCACTGCCTTTGCACGAAATACATAATAGCATCCGTCCTGAATTCCAAAACCGTATGCCCCCTGGACACGATTGTCATATCGCAGATCCGTTATATTGATATGCTCATACACGGTTACGTTTCTCTGCTTCCTCAGTTCTGCTTCCAGTATCGGTTTGATATTCTCACCGTTGATCTTTAAGTTTCTCCATCCTCTGGAAACATATTTACCGTTTTTATCTTTTAATATCGTGAGTCCTCGTTTCTCCATATCCTCAGTAACATGATTTAGTCTCTCCGATATATCAAGAAGCAGATCCTCACGCACGATCCCGTTTGCATCATTGGATGCATACCGGACATAGTCGATCGGTTTATGCCCCTCCGTAATATAGGCATTCAGCGCATTGACTCCGGCTGCAAGACATCCGCTTCTTTTGATCGCCGCTTTATCCACAACCGCAATATTCAGATCACTGCTTTCTCCGAGTTTGATCCCTGCATAACAGCCGGCGGTCCCGCCTCCTATGATCAATACATCTGTATCTACAATCTTTTTCTCCAAATTGATTTCCTCCGGTCAGATGATCACTGATTCCTGTTTGATCGACAGATTATTCACAAGCGATATTTCTTCTCCTTTGATCACAAACATCCTGTATATAAAGGCATTTACTTTTTCTCCGATCTCGATCGGCGCTTCATTGATACTGCGGTACGCCGATATCAAGTTCTCATGTAAGCGAAATCTTATTTCCAGACTGCTCCCCCGGAATATGATATCTTCCACCACGGCCTGCTCTGCAGAATTTGCGTATTGTACATGTTCTCCCTCTTTAAATACACTTACAAACTCCGGCCGCAGGATCGCCGTTACATCATCATCGTTACGCTCAAAATGCTTGAACCTCTCGAAATTCTTTACCGAAACGGAATTACCAATAAACTGTGCAACAAACGGCGTTGCAGGACGGCTGTATAACTCCTGCGGACTACCGGACTGTTCCACCCTGCCCTGATTCGTCACAATGATCTCATCTGCAACCTCGATCGCCTCATCCTGATCATGGGTAACAAAAATGCTTGTGATATGGAGTTTGGTGATCATTTCCTTTAACCAAGTACGCAGCTCCAAACGGACTTTGGCATCGATTGCCGCAAACGGCTCATCCAAAAGCAGTAATTGCGGATTCGGTGCAAGCGCTCGTGCAAAAGCAACTCTCTGACTCTGTCCGCCGGACAAATCGCAAGGATATCGTTT
>JAGBQU010000245.1 GCA_017632755.1 Lachnospiraceae bacterium | reverse complement strand
TTTGCAGACGGTGCGATCACCATAACCGGGATCGGGCACATCCGTCTGCAGGAATGTGACAGGATCCATGCGATCGCACATAACCTGCATGCACTCGGAATACAGGTGGATGAAAAAGACGACGCGGTGACGATCTATCCGGGTACGCCCGGGGCTGCAGCGATCGCACCTTTTGCAGACGGTGCGATCACCATAACCGGGATCGGGCACATCCGCCTGCAGGAATGTGACAGGATCCATGCGATCGCACATAACCTGCATGCACTCGGAATACAGGTGGAAGAAAAAGACGACGCGGTGACGATCTATCCGGGTACGCCCGGGGCTACAGCGATCGATACTTTTGAAGATCACAGGGTAGCCATGTCCTTTGCGCTCACAGGCTTAAGATGTGAGGGAGTTGTGGTCAAGGATCCGTTTTGCTGTAAAAAGACGTTTGCGGAGTATTTTGATGTACTTGAAAAAGTGTTGGCAGAGGTTACGGAAGAGACAGATGCGTAACATTTGTGAACGCAGAAAGGAAATCGTATGTTAAAGGAAATTAAGGTGGTAGAGACACATTTGGCGTCGGATACTAAGTTGCGGGAAGTGGGAGGGATAACCTTTGAGAAGGACAAGGAAGGGAACGATGGACGAGAGGATTGCATCCTGAATCTGTATGATGAAGTAGAGTATCAGGAGATCCTGGGGTTCGGCGGTGCTTTTACGGAGGCGACCACGCTGAACTTAAGTCGTGTCAGTCCTACGCTGCGCAAAAAGGTTATGGAAATGTACTTTGACGGGGAACGTGGGATTGGTTATAATTTTTGCCGCTCTACCATCAACAACTGTGATTTCTCGGAGGATTTTTACAGCTATGATGATGTGGATGGAGATTATGCGCTGGAGCATTTTGATATCTCGCATGACAGGGAGACCATTCTGCCCGCTATCCGGGAAGCGAAGGAACTGTCTGACGGGATGCTGCTATATGCAAGTCCATGGAGCCCGCCTGCATGGATGAAGACCAATGGAAAAATGTCAAAAGGCGGAAAACTGAAAGAGGATTGCAGGCAGGCGTGGGCCGAATATATTGCAAAATACATTCAGGAGTACCGTAAGGAGGGCGTGGATGTCTGGGGCGTCACCGTGCAGAATGAGGCAAAGGCGGAGCAGGGATGGGAATCCTGCTGGTACAGTGCCGGCGAAGAAAGGGATTTTGTCACCGGCTTTTTAAGACCTGTCTTTGAAAAAATGGGACTGGGTGACAAGAAGATCTTCTTCTGGGATCACAACAAAGAGAGGGTGGCGGATCGCGCCATGGAGACCATGTGTAACCAAAGAGCCAGAGATTGCTTTGACGGTATCGCCGTGCACTGGTATTCGGGGGACCATTTTTCCGCCCTGGATGTGACACATCAACTGTTCCCGGAGAAATATATCATTGCATCCGAGCAGTGTACGGGAAAAGGAAAGACACCGGAGCAGTCCGGCGAGAAATATGCCCACGATATCATCGGGGATCTGAATAATTGGACCAACGCCTGGGTGGATTGGAATATGTTCCTGCATGAGGACGGAGGACCGGATCACTGGCTGGAGGAACAGAGGGCATCGGGATTACCGAAGGAGAAGATCTGGATCGGTGAGGCTCCCATAGTCTATGACCGTGCGAAGGAGGCATTGGATATTCGTTCCTCTTACTACTATATGGGGCATTTTAGTAAGTATATCCGCCGGGGGGCAAAACGGATCGGATGCAGTATCTATGACAGCCGCCTGGAGACTTGTGCGTTTCGTAATCCGGACGGATCCATTGTCTGCGTGGTGCTGAACCGTACGGATGCGGATCATAAGATCTGTCTGCGCTACAAGGGGGAGTTGGCAGAATTTGTTTTGAAGGCACATAGTATCCGAACGCTGGTATTTTAAATCATGGTCGTGTGTCCGAAAGATGTTGTTGACAATGGGATCGTTTGTGTTATAATCTGTCTTAACAATTACAGACAAAAGCATTGACGAGGAGGAGTACATGCTATTCCGGATGCACAGAGAGAAAATGGTTGGTGTAAATTTTCGTGAAGGGAGCATGGAAGTAGCCTTTGAGCTTTGGATCGAACAGAGTATTCTAAGTAGACTCCAACGGAGATTCCCACCGTTATCAGGGGAAGCGATATCGGAAGAGACACTTGCAGGATCATTTGCGACAGCTGGTGGATGATTCCCGTATTGTAATGAGAGCAGAAGTAATTTCTGAATTTAGGTGGTACCACGGACCGGATTGTTCGCCCTAAGCATATTTGCTTAGGGCTTTTTTTTATATTATTTTAGGAGGTATCCGCATGGATAAGAAGTATGATTTTCACAAAGCAGAACAGGGACTCGAACAAATGTGGCAGGAGAAGGGTATTTACAGGTATCAAAACGGCAGGGAGAGAAAAGTATTTTCCATAGACACCCCGCCGCCAACCGTAAGCGGGAAGCTGCATATCGGGCATGTGTTTTCCTACACGCAGGCAGAGATGATCGCGAGATTTAAGAGAATGCAGGGATATGATGTATTTTATCCCTTCGGGTTTGACGACAATGGGCTTCCGACGGAACGGCTGGTGGAGCGGGATGAGAACATCCATGCGAATGAGCTGCCAAGAAGTGAATTCCGCAAAAGATGCATGAACACGATCGGAACGTATGAGAGTGAATTCAAAGAGCTTTGGAAGCGGCTTGGTTTTAGTGTAGACTGGAATCTGCAATACCAGACGATCTCCGATCTCTCGCAGAAGATCTCGCAAAGATCCTTTATCGAGCTGGCAAAAAAGGGGAAAGCCTATGCCAAGGAGTCACCGGTACTCTGGTGCAGCGAATGCCGGACCTCCATTGCGCAGGCGGAGCTCGAGTCGAAGGAATGTGAGACAACATTCAATTATGTAAACTTTGAAACCTCGCTTGGACGGCTTCTCATCGCCACAACCAGACCGGAGCTTCTGGCTGGCTGTGTCTGCATTTTCGTCCATCCCAAGGATGAGCGGTATCAGGCATATGTAGGACAAAAGGCCAAGGTCCCGCTTTACGATTTTGAGATTCCCATTCTGACGGACGAGACCGTTTCCATGGACAAGGGAACCGGTGCGGTTATGTGTGCAACCTTCGGGGATTCCACCGATACAGAGTGGTACCAGAAGCATGCACTGGAATATAAAAAGATCATCCTGCCAAACGGACGGATCGAGGAGTCGGTTCCCTATATCGGCGGTATGCGCATCCGACAGGCAAGGGAGCATATCATCCATCTGCTCAAAGAGCGGGGTCTGATGGTAAAGCAGGAGACGATCATCCACATGATCGCCATTCACGAGCGTTGCGGCACGGAGGTGGAATTCATCCCTTCCAAACAGTGGTATATCGATATCCTATCGGACAAGGAGCGATTTTTAAAGGCAGCGGATGAGATCCGCTGGCATCCGCAGCACATGAAGAACCGTTATCAGATCTGGGTGGAAAATCTCAAATGGGACTGGTGCATTTCCAGACAGAGATATTTTGGTGTGCCATTTCCCGTTTGGTATTGCAAGGATTGTGGCAAGGCGATCTTTGCCGAGTACAGTCAGCTGCCGGTTAACCCACTGGAAAGTAAACCGCTGCATCCCTGCGACTGTGGATGTGATCAGTTTGTTCCGGAACAGGCCGTTTTTGATACCTGGGCCA
>JAGBQU010000244.1 GCA_017632755.1 Lachnospiraceae bacterium | reverse complement strand
GCATAATAAACCGGATACCCTCGTTCAGTCAGCGCCCTGACAAGACTGACTGCACTGTCAAAATTTCTGCCGGGCGTGGCAATCAAAAGATCTCCGCCGATAAAAACAGCCTCCGGACATATCTTTTCGATCGCTTCGATCAGTCTGGCGTGATTTTTTCCATACATTTTATTGTGTAGATCTGACAGGAACACATAGCGGTGTTCCCCCCTGATCTTGGCATTCTCAATCCGATAAGATCTGATCACGAAACGGTTTGTGTCAACGCACACGACCAGAATACATAGGATCAGAAGGATCAGCAAAGAGAGAAGTACATATAACATCGTCTGACTCATTTTCGCTTCCTGTTCTGACAGCGCCGTCCATCGAAATGCGGGCAGCTATGTCTACACATAGCATTTATTTTATAGAGAAACATCAAAAAAGTCAAACACATTATCTTTGTCCGGTCAATTTGCCATCACACGCACAGTCTGAAGAGAAGCTTGTGCACATAATCTTTGTAAACCGCCTCGCGGACGTCCTTCGCACATACGATATCCACACATCCGATCCGTTCTTCCCCCAAAAAATAGACTGCCTCTCCCACCTTGTCACCTTTTTTGACAGGTGCTTCTACTCCATCCGCCATTTCCAGTTTCTTTGTGACATTCCCGAAGTCCGCACCTGTCACATCCAGATAACGAAATTCCCCTTTGTATTCAACCGGTGTCTGTTCTTCCACACCACCCTTTACCGAAACCGCGTTCAAAGGTTCCTTATTTTCATCCACATAGATCCTGACGAGTCCGAAGCCATAGTTGAGCAATGTCATGGCATCCCGAAAACGTACCTTGTGATCCGGAGCCTTCATGACAACGGCGATCAAGTCGACACCGTCTTTTTGCGCAGTTGCGGACAGGCAATACTTGGCCGTGCTCGTCGATCCGGTTTTTAGCCCTGTGGCATATGGATATTGCTTCAGAAGTTTATTTGTGCTGGAGAGCGTAAATGTGCTGCTCCCCTTGTTTGTCTCATGCGTGATATCCTCCATCCAGATCTTTGTATAATCATAGATCGCAGGATACCTGTTGATGAGTTCCCGTGACATTATGGCAACATCTACGGCACAGGTCATATGCTCATCGGAATCGCTGAGTCCGCAGCAATCCGTAAAAGAGGTCTGTGTCATGCCGAGTTCCCCGGCCTTCTCATTCATCATCTCCACAAAACTCTCCTCGCTTCCGGCAATGTACTCCGCCATGGCAACCGCCGCATCGTTTCCGCTGGCCACTGCGATGCACTTGATCAGCGTATCTACCGATTGTACCTCTCCCTCCTCCAAAAAAACCTGCGATCCGCCCATGGACTTCGCATGCGCGGATGTCGTGACCGGATCATCCAAACGGATCTTTCCGCTGTCCAGCGCATCAAAGATCAGCAAAAGCGTCATGATCTTTGTGATGCTTGCCGGGTGAAGTCTCTCGTTTTCGTTTTTTGCACATATAATCTTTCCTGTGGATGCCTCCATCAGCACATAGGAAGGAGCCTCCACAGAAACCGGGGCAGGCGCCGCCTCTTCCTGCGCACTGACGGTCATGGCACAGGTCATGACAAAAAGTACCGTCATCCATAAACTGCAAAAGCGTTTTATCCCTGTGCCGGCTCTTTTTAATCGCTCTTTCTCTCTCATCTGCCTGTTCCCGGATGTTTTGCATGGCATAGCCCGCATACATCGCATTCCATCTTTTATTAGTATAATCATAATAAAAAAAGCAGGAAAATATTCCTGCTTTTCATGGTCATACTTCTTTTGTATACTCGCACTCCGATCTCACGATCGCATTCATCGATACTTTTTACAGATTTCGATATAGGATTTGATCTCTTCAAGGCAGCCCTCAAATCCAAGTTTGCTGCTGTCAAGACAAAGGTCATAGTTTCTCGCATCATTCTAGTCATGACCGGTGTGATG
>JAGBQU010000243.1 GCA_017632755.1 Lachnospiraceae bacterium | reverse complement strand
AGGCTGTTCAGAAGAATATCATAGAAGATGATCGGAAGTTTGTTATGATCTGGTCAAGGGCCCAGCTGGTCTATTGGGGATACTGCCTCTTTATGTCCTTCCGGGATGAAGCCTTCACCCGTTGCCGCAGTGCTTACATTATGGCGGCTGTACTCTGTTTGATCGCGCTGATCTTCGCGGCCTATCTTGCCCCGAAAGCATCCGGGCTGATCCTTCTTTCCGCTTTTATAGTTGATGCCGCAATTCTCGGTGCAGGTCTGTGGACCGCGAGGATACAGCTTCAACATGATGCCCTGACATTCGTATTGTTTATAGCGGTCGTGCTCGTCCCGATTTTTTTTGTTCTCCCACCGGCCTTTAATATCACTCTTCTGTTGGCATTTAACATCTTGGCCTTTTTTGTTCTGCGGGAGAATGTAAGACCGCAGCTCTATAAGACCGCTATCACCTATCTCATCATTGCGTCTTCTATAGGGATCGTCATTGGATGCTATGTAAATAAGTCGAGAGCTGAAAGATATGTTTTTGCGGAAATCATCGCAAGACAGAAAGTACAGGAAAAAGCGCGCATCATGTTTGAACAGACCGCGGATACGCTGGCTGGCGCTATAGACGCCAAGGATACATACACAAACGGTCATTCCCGCCGCGTTGCGCAATATTCGCTCGCTATTGCCAAAGAAATGGGCAAGTCCGAAGAGGAATGCGATAAGGTTTACTTCGCAGCGTTACTTCACGACGTGGGCAAGATTGGCATCCCCGTTAAGATCCTCCAAAAGAAGGGCAAGCTGACGGACAAGGAATTCGCTCAAATCAAGGAGCATTCCGTCGTGGGCGGTGAAATCCTCTCCAACATCAAGGAGTCCCCTTGGATCTCGATAGGCGCGCGCTATCACCACGAGCGATATAACGGAAGAGGCTACCCCGAAGGGCTCAAAGGTGAATCCATCCCCGAGATCGCGCGGATCATCGCCGTGGCAGATGCCTATGACGCCATGACCTCCAACAGGAGCTACCGTAATGCAATCCCACAACATATCGTGAGAGAGGAACTGGTCAAGGGTTGCGGGACCCAGTTTGATCCTGGATTTGCCAAGGTCATGCTTCATCTCATTGATCTGGATACGGAATACAAGATGAAGGAGAGTGTATCCGGAGTAAATATTACACAAACGACCAATCTGCGATGTGAAGAGATCTATCATGACTGCTCTGCGGGAATCGTGATCATGACAAAAATGTCAGAGATCAGGCTCTGCAGTCAGCCGGACGACGGCTTTGAGAACGAGGAATGCCTGCCAACGCTGATCGTGTTCGATTCGTTAGACGGCAGGGTCCATCCGGGCGAGGAAAACAATAAGGATATACTATACTATGAATATGCTCGAATTCGCCTCGACGGGCAGGTGACGGAGTTCAATACTCGAAAGACGGAGGTTAGGTTCTCCGATCAGGAAACCGATCTGGAATGGTCAAGATCCGGAGAGCCCGAGCGGGGACAGCGTTACGCGATCAAAGCCGTCCGGGGCAAAGATCATGTGTTGGTTCGTGTTTTGAGTGAAGAGAAATCGTTCGATGTCATCCTGGCCCTGCGTGATACCGGTCGCTATGTCTACATAGCTCTTAGCGGTGAACACTGCGAACTTCACAATATTAGAGTGGAGATCGAAGAAGAGGATTTCGATGTCAAGACCATTCCGCGGATCGCCGAAGAGATCAGTTATATCAAAGGTCCTTCGGGAGATTTACCTAATGTGCAGATAGATGGATATAGGATAGACAGTACACTCGGTATACCGGTCCGTGACGGAATGAAGATCAGTTTCCATACGATGAGTCTGCCTACAGCACGCCTTGTATGGCATACGGCATATATTGTTCTGTTCCATTCTCCTGATAGGATCCCTGCGGGAGACGAATATAAAGAGTATGCCCTTATCAGGCTTGATGGTGAAAACTGGGAGTCTGATGATTTGGCCAACAATAAAACCATCGTCAATATAAATGATGATTTTATGGGATGGGATGCATGGAAGGAAGAAAATAAAAAAGGCTTTGACTGTACCGTCTCATTCAAAAGAGATGGTAACAAGATCGTTACTACTACAGATAATCTCGGCATCGCTCTGAACGTCACCACGACAATTGTTAACGATGTTTTTGATGTATATGTATCACTGACGGGCGATCAGTGTGCTCTGACTAATATCCGTATCATCAACGATTGAGTTTTTCCTTGCGGAGTGCTTACAATTTGCAGGCCTGAATTATCGATTTGGCTGGATCGTTTTGCCGAATTGGATCGTCTATGTAGCAACTGCGGCATTTTTGCTGGGATATGTGCTTTTGCACTGCTATACAAAAAGTAGACAAAAAAATGAACATGAAAACATTAGCAATGAATGAATTGGAGAAAGGAGGATAAGAAAGAGAAAAATGT
>JAGBQU010000242.1 GCA_017632755.1 Lachnospiraceae bacterium | reverse complement strand
TTTTATCACTCTCACGATAATAGATATTCAGATTTTCCAATTCAATGATATTTTCACTCATGTCTCACCATCAGAATCTCATTTTCGGAACTGCGTCCATCAGTTTTTGGGTATATTCCATTTTGGGATGTTCGAAAATCTGCTCTGTCGTCCCCTGTTCCACCGCGTATCCGTTTTGCATAACGATCACGCGCTCACAGAGCTTGCGCACCAGACTCAGGTCATGCGAGATAAATAAGATACTCGTCTTGTGTCTTTTGCTCAGACGCCTCAGCAGTTCGATGATCTGCTCCTCCACCGTCACATCCAGCGCCGTCGTCGGCTCATCGGCGATCAGTATCTTGGGGTTCATGATCATTGCCGCGGCGATCATCACTCTCTGCCGCATTCCGCCCGAGAGCTCATGCGGATACTTATCCAAAAGTTCCTCCGGATCTCTCAGTTCCACATCAGAGAGCATCTCCAAAACCCGCTGTCTGCGCTGCGCACTTGTCATATCGGTGTGCAGCCGGAGTGTTTCCTCCACCTGTCTTCCGATCTTTAATAGCGGATTGAGCGAGGTCATGGGTTCCTGAAAGACCACCCCGATCTCCCGCCCCTGTATCTGTCTCAGACGCGTACGCGGACAGGTCAGAAGGTCGGTGTCCCCATACAGGATCTTTCCTCGCTTTTCAAGATCCGCGCGGTGTAAAAGACCTGCGATCGCCATGGCGGTCATGCTCTTTCCCGAACCTGATTCGCCCACGATCCCGAGGATTTCCCCCGCTTTCAGATGCATGCTCAGATCATGTACCACCGTTTCGGGCTGGTCATGATCAAAAAACTCGATTTCCAGATTCTTTACTTCCAATACCATATTACTTCCTCTTACATGGATTCGATCCCATCCGCAAGGAGACTGAATCCCAAAATCATGACGATTAAAACGATGCCGGGGAAAAGCGCATAGGTCGGTGTCGAGAACAGAAAGGTCTGTGCCTCCGAGAGCATGCGTCCGAGACTCGCATCGGGTGGCTGCACGCCGATCCCCAGATAGCTCATTCCCGCCTCGGCTAAAACAGCGTTGTTGAACCCGATCATCACGGAAGACACCAGAACCGGCAGTGTGTTAGGAAGAATGTGCACAAACATGATACGAATATGTCCCGCTCCCATCAACCTGACACTTTTTACATAATCCAGATTTTTCTGATACAGGAATTCCGAGCGCACGATCCTTGCGAAGCTGGGAATGAAAGCGATCCCCAGAGCGATCATCACATTCCACTTTCCACTCCCGAGAAGGCTGATCACAACAAGCGCAAGAAGAATGCTGGGAAATGCAAACACGGCATCGATGATACGCATAAAGAGTTCATCGATCCAGCCGCCGAAATATCCCGTAAAAGCTCCGATCACCATGCCGAAGAAGGTACCGATCCCCACCGTTCCAGCCGCGATCAGAAGTGTCATTTTGCTCCCCTGCAAAACTCTGCTGAAGATATCTCTTCCGAAATTATCGCAGCCCATGGGATGGGCAAACGAGATCTTTGCAAACTTGAGCCCCCGATCCATCGCCTCCGGCGGATACGGCATCGCAAAAATACCGATCAGGATCAGAAGAACAGTCACTCCCGTGAGTGCTGCTCCCAGTATGAAGTTAAAAGAATACTTCTTTTTCTTCCTTTGCATGATTACTCCATCCTCATCCTCGGATCAATGACATGGTAGAGCACATCCACCAAAAAGTTGACAACCAAAACAAGCACCGCAATGCTGAGGACGATCGCCTCCACGACCGGATAATCACGGTTGGAGATCGATGTCATCAGGATCCTTCCCAGTCCCGGGATGTTGAATACCTGTTCCACAATGATACTTCCCGCGATCATATCCGTGAGCACCATTCCCAAAAACGTGATCACGGGGATCAGCGCATTTTTCATGACATGTCCATACAAAACGCCGCGGGATGTATTTCCCTTGCTGAACGCGGTCCGTACATAGTCCTTGCTCTTCTCCTGCAAAATGGATTTGCGAAACAGCTTGACTGTCATCGCGATCTTCGGAAGCGCAATGGCCGCCGCAGGGAAGAACATGTACCCCAAAAAGCGCAGTACACTGACCTTATAGGAGACAAATCCTCCGGGCACAAAAAGACGGAGCGTGATCCCGAATACAAACGTGATCAGCATTCCCGAAAAAAACGGAGGTATCGCCATCATGATCTGGTTGATGATCACCAACGTTCTGTCCACCCGGCCGTTCTCATGCAATGCACTGTAGATCGCAAGTGGGATCGAGATCAGCACGATCAGAACAAATGCCATAAGTGTCAGTGTGATCGTGATCGGCACCTTATCAAGGATCATATCGGATACCGGCATATTGTAGCTGTAAGAGGTTCCGTAATCTCCGATCACGGCATGAAGGAGCCAGTCTGCAAAGCGCACAAAAAACGGACGGTTTAAACCCATTTGCTGCCGAAGCGCCGCCAGAGAACTCTCCGTTGCCTGTGTTCCCAGCTTTGAAAGTGCCGGATCGCCGGGGATGATGTCAAAAGCTCCAAAAATAAGAAAGCAGACAACGAACAAAGTAATTGCCATAGTTCCGGCTTTCTTGATCACATACTTCATCTCGTCACCTGCTTTCTCTTATTTACATTTCATATGCGTAACTGCTCAGAATCACATTCTCAAAACGCAAATGCCTATTTTTCATCCACTACATAGAGCTTTGCAAAGTCCTGCACATAGAGCGGATAGAACTGATAACCTGCATATTTTTTATTGAGTGCCACAAACTCAGGGAGATCCTGAATGTATACGTTGGCTGCCTCATTTGCCAATATCGTCTCACACTGCTTGTAATACTTGGTCTTTTCGGCATCATCCGCCGTTTTCAGCGCATTGATGAGTGCCTCATCGTAAGCATCCGACTTAAAGTTCACAAAGTTGTTTGATGCATCGGATTTAAAACGCTCCAGAAGCGCACGCGCAGTCAGGGATGATGCATCCACACCGATCACCGTCGCCTCAAAATTCCTTGCGGTATACACATCACTGAGCCAGCTGTCCCACTCGATCAGATCGATCTTTGCGGTCACGCCGAT
>JAGBQU010000241.1 GCA_017632755.1 Lachnospiraceae bacterium | reverse complement strand
CTTTTTGCATGGCTTTTCTAAGCTTTAGAAGCTCAAAGGGAATGAGGATGATCATCTTTTTATCGGTCAGCTCCTGCGGGGTGGATTCCAGATATTTGTATACCGATACCCGATAGTCAAAACAGCCCTGCGACCCGAAATGCCGAATGACCGGAAAACAAATACTTGAAAAGTGAATAAAGATATTCTTATATCAGAAAAATGAAATAAGATAAGGTTTTAAAATTATTATCTGACTCGTATCATAACGATATCATGATCTGGGCGAATTGACAATGATGAGTTTTCTAAAGTGTCAAGATAGGAGTGCAATTATTTGTGCCGGATCGATGGACAGATCAAAGATGCGATCGCAAGACAACATGTTCACACAGAGCAGGAAGCAGAGGAATATCTGCAATAAAGTGAAACACAGACACGCCCCGACCGAGATGGTACTCGACAAAAAACAAGTGATAAGATATGATCAAATAAGAGGAAATCACTATCTAAAAAGAGTATCTATATCCAAAGATCAGGGGAGGATCATATCATGCCCAAATACATTCTTTCCATCGACCAGGGAACGACCAGCTCCCGGGCGATCATTTTTGACGAAAAATCCAATATCATTGCCTCTGCATCCAAGGAGTTTGAGCAGATCTTTCCGCAACCCGGCTGGGTGGAGCATGACGCAGATACGATCTGGGTGAGCGTTGTCTCTGTCTATATGGAGGCGATGGTAAAGGCGGGCATATCTCCCAAGGATGTGAGAGCCATCGGAATCACCAACCAGAGGGAGACCACGGTGGTCTGGGACAAAAAGACGGGAGAACCGATCTATCATGCCATTGTCTGGCAGTCCGTGCAGACCACGCAGATCTGTGATGCTCTAAAAGAGGCCGGACACGGACAGATGATACAGGATAAGACCGGGCTCCTCATCAATCCCTACTTTTCCGCGAGCAAGATCGCATGGATCCTCGATCGTGTGGAGGGTGCGCGGGAGAAAGCGGAGCGGGGTGAGCTGATGTTTGGTACCATCGACACCTGGCTGATCTACAAGTTCTCCGGCGGAAAGGTGCATGCGACGGACTATACCAACGCATCCCGCACACTTCTCTACAATATTTATGATCTTTGCTGGGATGACGAGCTCCTTGCGCTGTTTCGCATTCCAAAGAGCATGCTTCCCGAGGTCAGGCCGTCCTCCGGAATCTTTGCCTATACACAAAAGGAACTGTTTTTTAATGAGGAAATTCCCATTGCCGGCGTTGCCGGAGATCAGCAGGCGGCACTGTTCGGTCAGACCTGTTTTGAGAAAGGCATGATCAAAAACACCTACGGAACCGGCTGCTTTTTGCTGATGTATACAGGCAGCACGCCCATACGGTCTCAAAATAAACTTCTCACGACGCTGGCATGCAGTATGGATGGAAAGCCGGAATATGCCCTTGAGGGCAGTGTGTTTGTGGCGGGAAGTGCCATCCAGTGGCTTCGGGACGGGCTTAAGATGATCGAGACGGCAGCCGAGAGCGAGGAGGTCGCCGGCAAGGCAGACGATAGCAGTGGCGTGTACGTGGTCCCGGCGTTCGTGGGACTGGGGGCTCCTTACTGGGATGACAAGGCCAGAGGTGCGGTCTTTGGACTGACCAGAGGCACGACAAAGGCACATTTTGTCCGCGCGACGATCGAATCACTGGCTTATCAGACCAAGGACGTTATTGATGCCATGCAAAAGGACAGCGAGATGACCCTTCCCAGGCTCAAAGTGGATGGCGGTGCGGTGAGTAACGATCTGCTGATGCAGTTCCAGAGTGATATTCTCGGCGTGGATGTGGAGCGTCCGGAGGTGCTCGAGACAACGGCCCTTGGCGTGGCGTATCTGGCAGGACTTGCCGTCGGCGTATGGAAAAACAGGGAGGAACTGAAGGCAAACTATCGGATCGAGCGCACCTTCTGCCCGGATATGGAGGACGCAAGGCGCGAGAAGCTTTATCGCGGCTGGGTCAAAGCCGTGGAGGCGGCCCGCATGTTCGGGTGCTGAGCAAACGGTTGTGGAGGATCCTTTTGATCATTGCGAAACTCCTGTCTGCAAAACTACGCTTGCTGCAGATTGTACAATTCCTAACGCAGGTACTTGTGAGCCGTCGGCACTTAACGAGGTATTAAGGCGCGTTAGCGACTACGAGTTTAGTGCCGTTACGAGCGAGCATGTAGCGCAAGCGTGCCTGCGGTGGAATTTGTACAAGCTGCAACATCGTAATATCAATTCTACGAATGCAAGGAAGGCATCCATAAAGGAGAGGAGATTGTCATATTCTATGAGTAATCATAACATTTGCATCATAGTGGGAGCCTCCGTTGTCGTGGCGGAGGATTTTCTTTTTTTTGTAAAAAAGTGGAGAGCGCAAGACAGAGAGCTGCTCCTCATTGCCGCGGATGCAGGATACCAGCTATTTGAGGATCCAAAGATCGCGCAGCTGATACAGCCGGATCTGGTAGTGGGAGACTTTGATTCGCTTGGCAGCGTGCCAAGCCACCCTCATATCATCCGTCACCCGGCCGTGAAGGATGACACGGATCTGATGCTCGCGGTCAGGGAAGGATTATCGCAGGGCTATCGTCAATTTGCCGTCTTTGGGGGATTGGGAAACCGCTTCGACCACTCCTTCGCCAACATGCAGCTGCTCTCTTTTTTGCAAAGCCGGGGTGCGCGGGGCATCCTGTTCGGGGATCCTATGCATATGACAACTATTCGGCAGGGAGAACTGGTTTTTTCCGAGGAATTTGCGGGGGTGATCTCCGTGTTTGCTCTATCGCAGGAGGCATCGGGCGTAAACGTGCAAGGGCTTTTCTACGAACTTGCGGAT
>JAGBQU010000240.1 GCA_017632755.1 Lachnospiraceae bacterium | reverse complement strand
AGTCTCAGGCGTAAAATATTTCTCCAACTTGCCGATCTTTTCCTCAACTGCCGCTCTGAGCCCCGGTGTCACTTCAATATTCTTACCCAAAATATTAAATTTCATGATGCCCATCCCTTTCTGTTTATATTTGCCAATGCATGTCTCACTCGGTAGCCCCTCCTGTTCTCAGCCGTGAGTGTGCTGCGCCATACATAAGCGTACCAGTTATCCTTTTGTTGCTTTTCTATAACTAGTAAGTCAATTATAGCATACCTGCCTTGAATTTTCCAATAATTTTATCCTATTGTTTACTATTTTTTCACATTTGAAAAGTCAAGGTTTTTTCCGCACTTTTTTGTCAAAAGATGTAAATTTATGCTAGTTGTACAAAACACACGTTCCTTCCGGTTACCATAAATACCATACCAAACCGGTCAATTTTTTGTGGATAATGTGTATAACTTCGTGTATAAGTCGTTTTACCCATAAGAAACTGCCTTTTTTATGTGGAAAACTTATACTTCATATTTTGTATGGCCGTTATTGATATTTCGACTATTTGTGCAATCTGACATCCATTTTCGGAGAAAATACACAAACCGGTACAAAAGTACCAATTTAAATAGACAGACAGTTTAAGAAAGGGTATCTTCGCTCGTCCGAAGATACCCTTTATCATCTTATCTGTTTCTAATCTTCCTCTTTCCTAGAAGATACGTCTAACCGAAAGCACCTGTCTGTAGTTTGCATTGGAAACCTTGATACCGGTCTTTGCAGTAGATGCATGAACGATCTGTCCGTTACCGATATAAAGTCCAACGTGTCCGGAGTAACATACGATATCACCCGGCTGTGCATTTCCCAGACCGCCGACATCATATCCGACACCTCTCTGCGCACCCGAGGAATGCGGAAGAGATACACCAAACTGCGCATACACACTCATGGTGAAACCGGAACAGTCTGTTCCGTTTGTCAGGCTCGAACCGCCGTATACGTACGGATTACCGACAAACTGAAGTGCATAGCTGGCAACCGATGATCCGCGTCCGCCGCCACCGCTGGGTGCCGGAACGCTGCCGCCCTTGCTGCTCTTCTTGCCACTCTTCTTGGCCGCAGCCTCATTGGCAGCCTTTCTTGCAGCCTCTTCCTTTGCAAGTCTTGCAGCCTCCTCCTCTTTGGACTCAGCCTTTACAAACTCGGTAGAAAGCTCTATGTAATCTTTGGAAATATAGCCGTCACCTTCCTCGATGGAAACCTTTACCCATCCTTCGAGATCTTCCTTGACCGTCAGCTCATCATCCTGTCCGACATAGCCGATGACCGAAGAATCGGTAGTTGCATCGTTGCGGACAAACAATGTCTCGGTATTTACTTTTGCAATGCGTTTTCCGACTTTCTTTGCGATCTCGATGGCAGCATCACCCGTCACAACATACTCACCTTTTACAAAACCGGTGACACTTCCCGATTTGATCTCATACCAGCCGTCTTTCTCGGAAATAAATTCTCCAACGGACTCGTTGTAAAGCTTACCGAGGATCTCTGCATCCTCACTGGCATCACTTCTGACATTCACATAATCGTTTACCTGTGCGATCACGAGACCGGAAAAATACTTCTCCTCCTCAATCTGTGCCGCCTGAGCGATCTGCTCATCTGTCAGGATCGGTTCGCTGAGCACACCGGCAACGCCGGCAATACTTGTTGCCTCGCCGGCTGCGAGTACAACCTGCTCCTCCTGTGTATTTTCCAATGCGATATCCGTTCCTTCCGGTTCGCTTACTGTATTCTTCGCAATCTCGACTGCGCTTGTCTCAAGAGAAAGTGCAGCGCCTGCAGACGGTAATCCGACTGCCTGCACGGAAATCGTAGTATTGCCTGCCAATAAGGCTCCTGTCAAAACATAAGTTGCAATTCTGATACTTCGATTTTTCATCTGTCCCTCCAAGTCACGGTGTCCATTTCTTAAAATAAATCGAGCAATTGTTACATTTGTTACGATTTTGTTACATCCAAGATTAACTATAACACCTGCACACTGCATTGTCAAGGAAAAGGAGAATATTTTTAGAAGGTTCTCATGCTGTTTTTAAGCGCCGAAATACCGCTCCAGCGAGGTAATCGCATTGGCTCCGTCCGCCACCGCCGTCACGATCTGGCGCAGCTGTTTTGTCCTCACATCGCCTGCAGCCACAATGCCGGGTGCACTCGTCCGGCAGGTCTCGTCCGCAATGATATATCCCTTTTCATCCAATGCCACAACCTCTTTATAGATCTCAGTGTCAGGGATCATCCCCACGGCGATGAATACGCCGGCTACCGGAAGCGTTCCCGCCTCCTTTGTCTTTACATTCTCGATCCGCAGTTCTTCCACCTGCTCGTCCCCTTCGATACTCGTGACAACGCTGTCCCAGATCACTTCCACATTGTCGAGTGAAAGCAAGGTTTCCTGCAAACCTTTGGCCGCGCGCAGCCGATCCCGTCTGTGTATCAGATACACTTTTTCACAGCTTCTTGCCAGGAAAATGGCGTCCTCAACAGCCACGTCACCGCCGCCGTT
>JAGBQU010000239.1 GCA_017632755.1 Lachnospiraceae bacterium | reverse complement strand
GTCAGCCAATGATAGATGTAAATCATATCATGTTTGATATGATCAGAAAAAGCAATACGGTAGAGTCTTCCAGCGTGATGGAGATTGAAGAAGTTGTAGATACCGGTTTGGAAAAAAACGAGGACAATATTCAGAAGATCGCGATCGAATATCTGGAAGAAAAGGGTTATAGCCGTTCCGTACAGAATATGGATATGGCAAAGCAGCATATCATGGAAAGCTCCGAGTTTTCTGATACCGTGCGTGTGCGCAAGCGCCGTGAGATCGTAGAGGATACGCTTTCGGAGGCAGAGCCGGAGGAACTGGACAAGCTGATGAATGTCTGCCTGCTGGATAACCTTATGAAGGTATCCGAGAAGCTGGATGCACTGGCTGTCAGCCGTGTGGAATACGCTGTGGAGATCGTAGATGAGATCGTCCTGGATAAGGAAAAAGGCAGCAATTCCCTGATGGAATTTGTATCCCTGCAGACACTGCTGAACCGCTATGCGGCACAGGGATTCCATGTAAAGAGTTTCCTGACCAGAGAAACCGGCAACAGCGGTAAACTGATGATGGCAGGTTTTGCATCGACCAAGAAGCAGACGGTGATCGTTTTTGAATGCGTACTGAATTCCTGATCGATACGTCCGGAAAGGGATAACGATAAGTAAGAAAGCCATTATTCTCAGCAATAATGGCTTTTTATACGCAAGAATACAAGAAATAAAGAGGAATAGGAATATGAAGATCATACAGGCTGCAGAGATCACTGCAGCGCTCAAGGAGATGTGTTATGAAGCAAACCATACCCTGACGAAGGATATGGAAGGAGCACTGTATAAGGCGGAGGCGTCAGAGGAATCCCCTTTGGGAAAACAGATCCTGAAGCAGTTGGAGCAGAATCTGCAGATCGCGGGAGAAGACCGCATCCCCATCTGCCAGGATACCGGTATGGCGGTAGTCTTTGCGGAAGTGGGACAGGAAGTGCATGTGGACGGCGGCAGGATCGAAGATGCGATCAATGAAGGCGTGCGTCAGGGATATACCGAAGGGTATCTGCGCAAGTCGGTGGTGAGCTGTCCGATCGAGCGTGTGAATACAAAAGATAATACACCGGCAGTGATCCACTATACCATCGTGCCCGGGGATCAGATCCGACTGACACTGGCACCGAAAGGGTTCGGCAGTGAAAATATGAGCCGTGTGTTTATGCTCAAACCGGCTGACGGCGTAGAGGGCATTAAGGAAGCGGTGCTCACGGCAGTGCGTGATGCCGGACCGAATGCGTGCCCGCCGATGGTGGTAGGTGTCGGGATCGGCGGCACCTTTGAAAAATGCGCATTTCTTGCAAAGAAGGCTCTGACCAGAAATGTGGAACAGCGCTCGGAGATCCCGTATATACGCGAGATGGAAGAGGAGCTGCTGGATAAGATCAACAAGAGCGGCATCGGCCCGGGCGGACTGGGCGGCAGCACGACTGCGTTTGCCGTAAACATTGAAACCTATGCAACACATATCGCAGGCCTGCCGGTGGGAGTGAACATCTGCTGTCACGTAAACCGCCACGCCGTACGGGTATTATAAAAACGCAGGAGGCATATTTACGGAAGCATCTATAAGAAATGATAGCAGAAGAGGAACAGAGAATGGATCATCATTTG
>JAGBQU010000238.1 GCA_017632755.1 Lachnospiraceae bacterium | reverse complement strand
CTTTTTGGGCATTTGTTTTTATATTACTCGCATCCAATGTGGGACCGGCGCCGAGTGCTTCTTATCTGGTGGCCGGCGTGATGACTATGCTCTGTCTGTTTGCGACGAGAGTGTCGGAAATTAAGGAGCGCGTGAGTGACCGACAAACACAGATCTTTGTGGCAGGTGCAAAAGCGGCGATGCTGCTGTTTCTGATAAGTCTTATCCTGTGCAAGGGATTTTATGTGCGTGTCACGGAGTATCCGCCCTCCGATATCCGTATGGAGCGGGTGGTGCTTGACAGGGGACCGGCGAAAGGAATCTACGTCTATCCCGAGGAGTATGACCAGATGATGGAGACGTATGATGAGATGGCGGAGTTTACAGACAGCTCGGACCGCGTGCTGTATCTTGGCACCCAGGCGCTCAGCAATCTGTATACAAAGGGAGAATTATCCATTCCGACGACCATATCCACACCGGCTTTTAATGAGCAGTGGATCGCATATTTTGAGAAGTATCCGGATAAAATGCCCACGGTCATCTTTTTGTCCAAAACAACGGTGGATGATCAGGAGAAATTCTTTGCGATGAATCCGTTCGGGCAATGGATCGCGGCGCATTATGACACCGCGCAAAGAATGGATAAGGAATATGTGTGTGTGATCTTTTCAAAAGAGCGTATGGAGATGATCCATAAGACACCAAAGGACGATGTTACCCAGTTTCATGAAGGATGATATAGATATAAAGGAGAAAAAAGATGAGTTATGATGCAAATGTCAGAGTGGTAGAACCATATGTGCCGGGAGAACAGCCGGATCGCCCCGGTATGATCAAGCTGAATACAAATGAGTGTCCCTATCCGCCCGCACCCGGTGTGGAGGAGGTGTTGCGGCAGTTTCCGATCGATAAGATGCGTCTGTATCCGGATCCGGAAGCGGCAGCGCTTACACAGGCGATCGCAGATTATTATCACGTGGGAAGAGATCAGGTCTTTGTGGGTGTTGGCTCGGATGATGTGCTGGCCATGTCTTTTCTGACCTTTGTTAACGGCAATAAGCCCATCCTGTTTCCGGATATTACCTATTCCTTTTACGATGTGTGGGCAAATCTCTACAGGATCCCCTTTGAAACACAGGCACTTGATGAGCAGTTCCGGATCAAAAAGGAGGATTATATACGCGATTGCGGAGGGATCATCATCCCCAATCCCAACGCGCCTACGGGCGTGCTTGAGGGGCTGGATACCTTCGAGGAGATCGTGAAGGCAAATCCTGACGTTGTTGTCATAATTGATGAGGCATATGTCGATTTTGGTGGAACAAGCTGTCTGCCCCTTGTGGAAAAGTACGACAATGTCCTGGTGGTACAGACATTCTCCAAGTCGCGTGCGATGGCCGGCATAAGGATCGGCTTTGCCATCGGAAACCCCAGGCTGATCAAGTATCTAAACGATGTGAAGTTCTCTTTTAATTCCTATACGATGAACGCGCTTTCCCTGGCGGTTGGTGTCAAAAGCATAGAGGAAGATGCATATTTTAAAGAGAGCGTGGATAAGGTAGTCCGCACAAGAGAGAAGGCAAAGCAGCGTCTGCGTGAAATGGGCTTTTCTTTCCCGGACTCCTACAGTAAATTCCTTTTTGTCACACATAGGGAGAAAAAGGCGGTCGATCTGTTTAACGCCCTCAGAGAGAGGGACATTTTCGTCCGTTATTTTAGGCAGTCGCGTATTGACAATTATCTGCGCATCAGCATCGGAACCGACGAGCAGATGGAGGCGGTTTATGCCGCGTTGGAGGAGATCCTGCAGTAACGGGCATGCAGCTGTCAGGCACGACATATGCTATAAGGCAGGTGGATTGTACAGATTGTACAATTCCTAATGCAGGTACTTATGTACCGTTACGAGCGAGCATGTAGCGAAAGCGTGCCTGCAGTGGAATTTGTACAATCTGTACAATCGAAAGCTACGATCTCTGAGCTTTGCAAACACCTAATGTGTTAGAGAAAAGAAAGGAGCGTATGGCACAGCCATACATGTGAATTATGGAAAGTTTGGCAATCTGGTTTGCACAGACACTTGGAAAGTATGTTTCGGGTGAAGTGGTGGTGTTCATCATTTCGATGATCCCCATCCTGGAACTCAGAGGAGGGCTGATCGTGGCAAAGCTTTTGCAGATCAGCATTTTAAAGGCGATCCCGATCTGTATTATCGGCAATATCATCCCGATTCCGTTTATTTTACTTTTTATCAAACAGATCTTTAAATGGCTGAAAAAGGTGCCTGGGATCGGTAAACTCATCTGCAGGATCGAGGATCGTGCGATGGGAAAGAGTGATAGGATCCGGAAGTATGAGTTTTGGGGATTGGTCCTTTTTGTCGGGATCCCGCTTCCGGGGACAGGTGCCTGGACCGGTTCTCTGATCGCGGCTCTTTTGGAAATCGATTTTAAAAAGGCGATCGTTGCGGAGCTGATCGGTATTGCGATGGCGACGATCATCATGTCATTTGTGTCATACGGACTGTTGGGAGCGATACTGGGATAATATGGATGCATATTCTGATTTTGCAAGCGTATATGATATATTTATGGATGAGACGCCGTACGAGGCATGGGCAGCGTTTCTGCATGAGGAGCTTATCCGGCAGCAGATCGGCGGTGGGATCGTGCTGGAGCTTGGCTGCGGAACCGGTTCCCTGACAAGACTTCTGGCCGGATACGGGTATGATATGATCGGCATTGACAATTCACCGCAGATGCTGCAGATCGCCCGTGAAAAGGACGAGGAGCACTCATCGATCCTCTATCTGTTGCAGGACATGCGGGAGTTTGAACTCTACGGAACGGTGGCTGCGGTGGTCAGCGTCTGCGATTCCATAAACTACATCACGCAGGAGGATGACCTGTTGCAGGTTTTTTCCCTTGTCAACAATTATCTGGATCCCGACGGGATATTTATTTTTGATTTTAATACAGAGTATAAGTACCGGGATGTGATCGGCGATACCGTTATCGCTGAAAAT
>JAGBQU010000237.1 GCA_017632755.1 Lachnospiraceae bacterium | reverse complement strand
TCACAAAGAGCGACACTTCCTCTTCTCCGAAAGCATCCTCATAGCCACGTATTGCATTTATATAGCACTGTCTGATTGTCTGTATGTCCGTCTCTTTGGTATACATCTCCGAAAAGATCCATATCTCCTTCTTCCGCTTGCCAACCTCCTATAATTGTACTAATATTCAAGTGTTTACGGATATTTGCAGAGTTACGGAATTAACAGCAGCCAACATCACTACCCTTATTATAAAACAAAAACAGGTGAAATAATGAAATTATTTAAAAAATTCCTGAAACGCGGTTTACGTTTGCGATTTCTAAACTACCTTCTGGCAGTTATCACTTTTGTGGTCTCCTGCACGCTTCTCACGGTTGCACAGCAGACATCAGACAGCTACAAATCCATGCGCAAAACCTCAGAAAATTACATATACCGTCAGCAGAGCACCTATGATCTGCAGATTGCCTCCGATTATCTGACGGAGCAGGTGCGCAGCTTTGTCTCAACCGGCAAAGTCGAATACCTCAATAATTATTTTGAGGAAGCAAAGGTGAACAGACGGCGCGAAAAAGCACTCGACATCCTGAAGCAGGATTTTTCGGGCACTCCCGCATATACTTCCCTGAATGCAGCGCTTTCGGAATCCGTCAAACTGATGAACCGGGAATACTACGCCATGCGACTGACCATATCTGCCTATGCGTACGATATTTCCCTGTTTCCGGAGGAAATCCAATCCGTCAAACTGAGCGAATCCGACATTGCGTTATCCAACTCGGCCAAGGCAGCTCTCGCACAGAGTCTGGTATTTGATGAGGCCTATCACGAACAAAAAGAGGCGATCTCAAACAATATGCAGCTTTGCCTTCAGGAACTGCTAAATGCATCGGAAATGGAGCAGAACCGGGCATCCGATCAGCTTAAAGATCTGATCCGAAGGCAGCGGATCCTGATCATCATCTCCATCATCATCGTACTCTGCATTGTAACGCTCAACTCCAGGCTCGTCATCGCTCCGTTGCTTGATGCGGTTTCTCGCATACGCACGCAGCAGACGATCCCGCTCAAGGGTTCCTACGAATTCCGCTTTCTGGCACGAACCTACAATATGATGTTCCAATCCAACCAGGAGCGCAAGCAGGAATTGATCCATGCGGCCACCCACGACAAGCTCACCGGGCTGTACAATCGGAGCAGATACGATTTTCTGCTTCAAAATATGGAACTCGACACCATTGCACTGCTTCTGATCGATGTGGATCGGTTCAAAAACATCAATGACACACTCGGTCACGACATGGGAGATGTCATGATCGTGATGGTTGCAAGTACCCTCAGGGAAGTTTTTTGTCCCGCCGGATATGTCTGCCGCATCGGCGGCGATGAATTTGCCGTGATCCTGCCGGATACAAATGCTACGCAGACAGATGCGATCCTTGATAAAGTGCGTCTTGTCAATGATCGCTTAGCACATCCCACCGGGAATCAACCACAGGTATCGATCAGCGCGGGAGTCGCATTCGGCAACAAACGTCACACTCCGGCTTCTATATTTAAGGCTGCCGACACAGCGCTTTACAAAGCAAAAAATAGCGGTCGTCATATTTGTGAATTCTCGCATTAAAACGCCTTTTTCGCCAGCTTGCACATTACAAAAAAGAAAACCCGGAAGGCATCTTTCCATAAGTTCTTCCGGGTCACTTTTTTGTTTTTCTCCATCATTTCCCACAGGAAACTATATATACACGATCCAATCGATCGCCTAACCGATACTTACCCCCAACAACGCATCTATCAATTTATGACAATCTTCTTCGTTTTCGGAAACATCCGGCACAAACATATGTGCCTTGCGCTCGGATGGTGACATCAACATTCCGTTCACTGATTCCAGATGCACCATCTTGGTAACCTTAAGATCCGATAATCCATAGTGGAAAGCAACCGACTTACGCATATCAAATGCACCAATATCTGTCTTGAAGCGAAACGCAACCGTGGAATTTTCATACTTTAAGGACAAGATCCGGATCTCATGGATCGGTCTGTCGATGACTGGCGGCTGCTGTATACTCAGGTCCTCAAGGAAACGGTCGGTGACCATCGCCTCCTCTTCATCTTCGTCAGTTTCCGCTACATCCATAAAGTCATTCCCCTTTAAAATGCTTTCCATATCCTCGTACATAAACAGAATCCTCTCCGGCTCGTTTGCCTGTTCACTGGTTGGTTCAACGATCGATCCACTGATCAATTCGCTTATTGGTTCACTTGTCGAGACACTCTCCGGGATCTCTACATAATCCTGCTCCGCAAGATCCACAAAATCGTGCTCCCAAGTCACCGCTCCCGTTACCAGATCGAAATGATTTTCAAGTGCAGATACGCCCAACGATTTGAAACTTTCCATATCGTCACAGAATGACATCATGTTCGTGTAATTCGTGCTGAATATAATGCCGTCGCCACCCACCTGCGGATATATGATATCCATCACAAACCCCTCGGGGTTATAACCGACCAAATACACGAAAGGACTTCCGTCAAACTGCTTCTCATAAATGTCATCCCCGTAACATTTGATCGCATCCGTATCCTGCACTCCCTGATACTCGAAATAGAGTCCGATGACCGAGAACAAGCGAAAAGCCTGTTCCTTAAACGAGCGGTCACGAATATCATTGGCCAATGCCAGATTCCTGATTTCACGCACAGACATTTCCATCATTTTGAAGCCCTCCTTCTATATGCAGTTGTGTATAGCATAATAGTCCCCTTACACGCATTGTAGCACAATTGGATATTTTTTACAATAGAATTCAGACTTTTTTGTGTAATTTACATAATTTTTACATTTTATTCACATTCTGTTATTCATCATCACACTTTTGTCATTTTTATCCCATTTTTCATTGCCAATATGAATAAAATGTTACGTCCGCTTCCTTTAAAAGCGCATTCCACGCCTCCGTCTTTCCTTGTGAGCGAATACAAAAGCGTGTGATGCGATCGTTTTTCTTCCAGTAAGGAGAGGAATAGACCGGGATGAGCAGTTCTCCACCCTCGCCGCTGAAAGTAAATTTATGCTCTTCGCCATCCGTTTCAAACACAAATTCGAGCAGATTCCCATCCTTATCGGATCGCTCGTCCGCCCCTTCCCTGAGCAAATCCACTGCCTCCTGCGGCAGCCGGAACCGGATAAGATCGACCTCATTTCCGCTAAAAGTCGTATCTGCTTCGTATGTGATACCGTCATCCTGTCCTGCCGTCACATGTATGGCAAGCGGAGAAGGCATCTGCTGCTCCACGGATCCCCACACCACAGGGAGCATGGAAAGCGCTTGTGTATGC
>JAGBQU010000236.1 GCA_017632755.1 Lachnospiraceae bacterium | reverse complement strand
TGTACACACAGACGGTAAACAGGGCGGCAGCGCCTTTCGGATCGTTACTTCCGCGCTTTTCCGTATAGTTGATCACGCCGCCTACTGCAAACAGGATATAGACGGCGGCCATCAGCGTCATAAGCGGCATGCAGACATTCACGATCGACAACGCCTTTGCATCGAGAAGATTTGAGACAACGATGCTGTCCACAAACTCACTCAACGACAAGGCGATCGCAGCGATCAGAGAAGGAAAAAAGAGCTGTCTGTACTTATGCGTCAGTAATATTTTTTTGATCCTGGTATCTGTCAGTCCCGCTGCTTCCCTCATACGTTGATACTCCCTTACTTGAGCCCTTGGGGACGGGGCTCATTTTTTACCTGATTCTTGTGCCGATGACCATGCGTCTTGTATTGTATAACGGCGCCTCGATCCGGAATCCGCCGATCGAAAGCAGCGCTTCGATCAACGTGCGTCCGTAGGGGATCAACTGGTAGAATGCCTCCGGAACGATAAAACGTCCGCCCTGTTTGACTTTTTCCATCGCATCAAAGATCGCCCGGATGGTCGTTTCAACCTCCCGCCCCTCTCCGTAAGCGGAAAGGGCAAAAAAGACCTGATCATAGCCGCCAAGTGCCTCTGCAAGCCGATCCGGCATTACATTTTGCACACCTTCAGGAAGGTCTGCAAGATCTGAAACAATCAGGGATGCACCCCTGCATTCTGCCTGTCTGAACGCATCTGCAACCGAAAGCGCATTTTCATCGGGCGGCGTTTCCTTCTTCCCGATCCCATGAAACAGGATCCGGAAATATTTTTCTTCCAGAAGATGTAACAGATCACATTCCCGCCGTACGACTTCAGGATCGTCATGCACCAGATAGATCATCCCCGAATTGGAATCCAGATCCTCTGTCTTGTTCAGGTGGAACGTGCCCGAGGATTCATTCAGAGAATACGTATAAACGCTTTGCATATGATCCAAAATCACCCGGATCGGGGATGCTTCCACATCAACTTCCTTCGGCGTGATGATCGATTTGATGATCCCTTTCCGAAGCGGTCTGTACGGATCGTTCAGATGCTTCAGAAATTGATCCTCATTCAAAAAAGCATCCAGAACAAGGTCCGTCTCGTGATGCCCGAAGATCCTGTCGACAAATCCTGCAGACAGATCCGCGCCCATGACGCGACAATTGATCTCGATCAGGATCGGACCGTTCTTATCGATCATGTATTCACCGTGAATGGGACCGTCCGTGATCCCGATCGCATCGAGAACCGAAAAAGCATATTCCACAAGCTCCGAGTGTCCGATCTCCGGCTCCGTCAGGCTCTCACCGAAATTATACGGATTCCCGCCCTCATCTGTCTTGACCTTATCATATCTCCACATGGAGACCATCTTGTGTTTTCCGCCTCTTGAGAGCGTATTGACGATATATTCGGTTCCAAAGATCCTCTCCTGCAAAAGGACCTCATCCAGAAGAACGCCGTAATAGTTGTGTTTTCCAATGACGTTGTCCATTCCCTCCTTCACTTCCTCAGCGCTCCTGCAGAGCTTCACGCCCTGGGATGCTGCGGAATGAACGGGTTTTACTACGATGTTCTCTGTTCCGATCTCTTTCATGAACGCGGCGGCTTCCTCATACGTCTTCACAATCCTTCCGCGGATACCGCGGACACCCGCCTTGATCAGGGCCGCATGCATGGCGCTCTTTTTCAGATACCGGTCAATGTTTTCAACCGGATTTCCGGGAAGGTTCAGATCTGCAGAAAGGCGAATCGCCATTTCCGAGCCGAGTTCACTGCCGGCAATCACGAGCACGGGATCAAACGCCGCGACTTTTTCAAGCGTCTCCTGATAATCCTCCGAAGCCTGTATCGTGACCGGATCACAGGGGTATTTCTTCCGCGCTTCCGCCCTGTGGGCCCGGATACTCTCCAGCATCTCAGGGCTGTCACCGTATTGCAGTTCGAGAACAACAGGCTGATAGCCCCGCTTCATGATGTCAGCCTCATAGTTTGCGCCGGTAGTAGTCGCTTCGACAATGATGATCGTTCTCATGCCTCCTCTCCTTTCTGCACAACAGCCTGATTTTTTCTATTAGATTTCTGCTCATGGTCAAACATATGATTCTCCCTGTACAGACAGTCCATTTACCTGCACTCTCTTTGTATTGGTTGCTCTTCGGTAAAAATCGTCCTCAATATCAAATTGAAGTGCCTGAAAATGTATCTTTTTTGAAAAATCCAATACAAAGTGATTATATCATACGGAGGGTCAGTTCTGTAGTATTATTCGTCATTTTGATAGCGTAAACTTATTGCTGGTTGGAAATAAAAAGAGATGTTCTAAGAATACAATGATTTCTTTATATCTCCATTATTTTACTGTGGCAGGCCTGCATTGTCAAAATGGTCATATCTCTCGCAAGTGCGTCGTGATGGACAGTATCTTCCTTGCGGTGCCGAAACAAAGATGTGCCTGAAGGCGATCGACGTAACTGCTGGACTGGTCATAGTGCTCAGCCAGGATTTGACGCAACATAAG